>NZ_QGGS01000017.1:0-133742 GCF_003148705.1 Pseudomonas sp. OV226
ATTTTCAGAAGTTTTCAAAGTTTCGCTTGGAAATCTTTAACAACTTCAACCACTTGCGCTTCCGATCACTCGGTAGCGGGAGGCGAATTCTACAGCGTTACACGCTGCTGTCAACACCTCTTTTTCAACTCCTTTCGGACTTCGATGAACTGAAGCCACTCACTGCCGAAAACTGCGTAACTCTTTGTTTACCAATGAGTTTTCCGTTTCGACTGCGCCGGAAGTGGGGCGAATTATAGACACCCTGAATCTGCCGTCAAGCACTGATTTGGCTTTTCTATCAAACAGCCCAAAATCATTGCCATATATAGACGTACACGCCACGAATGCGCACTATATTGCCCAACTGCACAACAAAGAACTTCCGCTTCCTACTTCGGACGACTCCACGTAATGAACGATCAACCCCGCAGCCTTGCCTCGACCTTGTTCTCGGTAGGCCTGCTCATAATAGCCATGGCGTCGATCCAGTCCGGAGCTTCTTTGGCTAAAAGCATGTTCCCGGTTATCGGAGCTCAAGGAACCACCACCCTACGCCTCATTTTCGCCAGCGTGATCATGCTGCTCCTGCTTCGTCCATGGCGGGCGAAGCTCACTGCAAAATCCCTGCGCACCGTCATCATCTATGGCATGGCACTGGGCGGCATGAATTTCCTCTTCTATATGTCCTTACGCACTGTCCCTTTGGGAATTGCAGTAGCCCTGGAGTTCACCGGGCCATTGGCAGTGGCGATCTATGCTTCGCGCCGGGCAATCGACTTTTTGTGGATAGCGCTGGCGGCTGCGGGCTTGCTGCTATTAATCCCCACAGACGCATCAACCGTCGGAATCGACCTGGCAGGGGCCGGTTACGCCCTGGGGGCGGGAGTCTGCTGGGCCCTATACATTCTGTTCGGCCAGAAGGCCGGTGCCGACAATGGTGTACAGACCGCAGCACTGGGCGTGATGATTGCCGCATTGTTCGTGGCCCCTATCGGCATCGTCCATGCAGGGACCGCGCTGCTGACTCCTTCGTTGATCCCCGTGGCCATAGGGGTCGCCATTTTATCCACCGCCCTGCCCTACACGCTGGAGATGGTCGCCCTCACCCGCATGCCCGCACGGACTTTCGGCACATTGATGAGCATCGAACCTGCGATTGGCGCCTTGTCAGGCTTGTTGTTCCTGCATGAGTATCTATCGCTGTCACAGTGGATGGCTATCTTGTGCATCATTCTGGCTTCCGTGGGCGCAACCATGACTATGGGCAGTGCTGCCAAGCCAGCAGTTGCGGCAGATTGATACAGGATTTAACGCAGGTCTGGTAATTGACGCTCAATTAGGCCATGTTTAGGCCCGTAACCCAGCGCCAGACATGGATTTTTCAGGATAGGGATACCAAAACGCTTAAGCGAAAGCGAATGCAGCCAGACCCGGGCACAAGATCCGGGAACGCTAGTAAGGACAGCAATGAAACGAATTTTGATATTGATCGCCGTTCTGGCAGTTGCGGGTTGTGCGGCGACCTCGAAAACACAAGTCAAACATGGCAAGAAAGGGCTGCATATCAACTGTTCGGGGCTCTCATCCTCGTGGGAAAAGTGCTACACCAGCGCCGCCAACTCTTGCGCACCCAAAGGGTACAAGGTCATTGCCAAGTCGGGGGACGCGGTGGAGGAGCCAGGCGATTATCCGTTCGGTCTCAACCCTGCCGGTTACACCAGCCGCAGCATGATCGTCATTTGCAAATAGGCTGATGCCGCCCCGCAATCTGACGGCCAATCTCGTCGTAACTGGATTTCAACACATTGCGCTGGATGTCTGGCGTTGCCAGCATCCGTGCGACAACTAAAGCACCGATGCATTGCGACAGAATTGCCCAAGCCAGGCTGTCGCTTTCCAGAATACGCGCCCAACTCTCCTGTAGCTGACAAATCCAGCGCTCTGCCTGTTTGCGAACCACCATGTCCGAACGAGCAATTTCCGCGCCCAACGCGGGCAGCGCGCATCCGGATTCCGGATGTTCGACATGCGCCATGCTCAAGTAATGCTTCAGGCATCGCTCAAGTTTTTCGCTCCCCCCATCGGTGCCTAATCGTTCCACGCTTTGGCCCAGTTCACGCTCGACGATTGAAGAGAACAGTTCATCCTTTGACGAGAAGTGACTGTAGAAAGCCCCGCCGCTCAAACCGATTGCCTTCATCAATCCGTCGACGCCGACCGTGGAAAAACCTGACTTCTTGGCAGACACCGAACTGCTTTCCAGCAACTTTTGTTTGGTTTCCAACTTGTGATTGGCCGAGTAGCGCATTGCAAGTCCTCAGGATTGATCGTCTTGACGTCTGTGGAATCGTAGCATAACGTTCGTTTAGTTAACGATCGTTTATCAAAGGGGCCACCTATGAATAATAAGAAAGTCGTACTGGTTGTCGGCGCTGGTGATGCTACCGGCGGCGCCATTGCCAAGCGTTTTGCACAGGAAGGCTTCGTCGCCTGTGTCACCCGGCGCAGCGCAGACAAACTTCAGCCATTGGTCGATGCCATCAAAGCTGATGGCGGAGATGCCCATGGCTTTGCCTGCGACGCACGCAAGGAGGAAGATGTAATCGCGCTAGTCGAACAAATCGAAAGCCAGATCGGGCCCATCGAAGCATTTGTCTTCAATATCGGCGCCAACGTGCCCTGCAGCATTCTTGAAGAAACCGCCCGCAAGTATTTCAAGATTTGGGAAATGGCCTGTTTCTCAGGTTTTCTCAATGCTCGCGAAGTCGCCAAGCGCATGGCCAAGCGTCAGCGGGGCACGATCCTGTTCACCGGGGCTACAGCAGGCATGCGCGGTGCTGCGGGCTTTGCTGCGTTCGCTGGTGCCAAACATGGTATTCGTGCCTTGGCGCAAAGCATGGCGCGAGAACTCGGCCCGATGAATATTCACGTTGCTCACGTCGTTGTCGACGGCGCCATCGATACTGACTTCATCCGTGAGAGCTTTCCGGAAAAATACGCAACCAAGGACGAAGACGGCATTCTTAACCCCGAGCACATCGCCGAAAACTATTGGTATCTGCACAGCCAGCCACGGGACTCCTGGACATTCGAGCTGGATTTACGCCCCTGGAGCGAACGCTGGTAAGCCCTCCCCTACAACAATAAACAGAGTGCACCGACCATGAGCAAAACCGTGGAGTTCTTTTTCGACCTCGGCAGCCCTGCCACCTACCTGGCTTATACCCAGCTACCGAAAATCTGCGAACAATCCGACAGCCAACTGATTTACAAGCCAATGCTGCTGGGCGGCGTGTTCAAAGCCACCGGCAACGCTTCACCGGCGACCATCCCGGCCAAGGGTCGTTATATGTTTCAAGATCTCGACCGCTACGCAAAACGTTACGGTGTACCACTGAAATTCAATCCGCACTTCCCCATCAACACACTGATGCTCATGCGCGCAGTGACTGGAATTCAGTTACGTCAGCCCGAACGTTTCCCGGCGTTTATCGACTGCCTGTTCACTGCCCTCTGGGTCGAAGGCCGTAGCCTTGATGATCCTGCCACCGTTGCCGCCGTGTTGACTCAAAACGGTTTTGACCCGCAAACAGTGCTCGCCCTGACGGCCGATGAGGAGGTCAAAGCCGCTCTCAAGGACAATACCGAGAAAGCCATACAGCGCGGTGTATTCGGCGCACCGAGTATGTTCGTCGGCGATCAGCTGTTCTTCGGCCAGGATCGGTTGGACTTCGTGATTGAAGCCCTGAGTTAAATCTCGATCACTAACCGCCCCTTCGCTGCTCCCGAAACGAGCAGTTCATGAGCAGCCTCGGCAGTTTCCAGCGTGAACTGCCGAGAATCGAGCAACGGCTTCAACTGACCCGCCTCAATCAACCGCGCCGCTTCATTAAGAATCTGGCCATGACGTTCAAGTCCCTTCCCCGTCAGCAACGGCAATAGCGTAAACACCCCGGAATAACTCGCCCCACGAAACGAGAGCGGCGCAAGGCTGTGCTGCCCCCAACCCAGACAGCTCACTACATGCCCCTCATAAACCCGAACGGCCTTGAACGAGTCATCCAGCACCGCGCCACCCACCGTGTCATAGACGATATCGAAGCCCTCCCCGGCCGTGAATTCAGCCACATAGCTTTCAACCGAAGACGCGCGGTAATCAATAAACGTTGCACCGAAACTTTCGATAGTTGCCCGCTGCCCCGCTGAACCGGTTGCGAACACGTCAGAACCGAACGCCCGGGCAATTTGCACAGCCACATGTCCGACACCGCCGCCGCCGCCATGGATCAGCACCTTCTGACCGGCCCGCACCCGAGCCCGATCAACTAGCCCTTCCCACGCGGTGATCAATACCAAAGGCAGCCCTGCGGCCTCGCGCATACTCAAGTTGCCCGGTTTGCGTGCCAGAAGCCGCGAATCGACCACCGCGAACTCCGCCAGGGAACCCTGCGCGCCACCGATACCGGTCGCCATCGCGAAGACTTCATCACCAGGCATCCATCCACTGACGCCCTCTCCCAGCGCCTCAACTGTCCCCGCTAAATCCATGCCCAATACGGCCGGTAACGGCTGACGCGCATGAGCAGCTTGCCCCGCACGAATCTTTCCATCCAAAGGGTTCACCCCGCTGGCCTTGATCCTGATCAGCACCTGACCCACTCCCGGCACGGGCCGCGACAGGGAAACCAAGCGTAAAGGCCCATTGGCCGAGTCAACAATCAGAGCGCGCATTTCAAGTGAGTCAGTCATTTCGCAGATTCCCGTCAGAAGTGTGTGTGCGGGATTCATCTTCGTCCAGATCACTCATGCCGATAAGACACCATATAGCTATAGTACGTATGCCCATTTGGCATCAATGAGAACTCCCGTGGACACACTCAACGCAATGGCAACCTTCGTCCGTGTCGTCGAACGCGGCAGCTTTTCGGCCGTCGCCCGGGAGATGCAGACCAGCCAGCCGACCATCAGCAAAATTTTAAAAGCGCTCGAAACCAAACTCGGCACAAAGCTGATTAGCCGCAGCACCCGTCAACTGTCACTGACGGATGAAGGTCAGAGGTACTACGACGAATGTCGCCAAATCCTTGCAGCGGTGGACGCGGCAGAACATCGTTTTCAATCAGGACGCGAATCCATTTCCGGCAACTTGAAAATCGGCTCATCCGTGAGTTTCGGGCGCCTGCAGATTGCACCGCGCCTCCCCGACTTTCTAAAAACGCACCCTCAGGTTCAAATTGACCTGCAACTCAGCGATCAAAACCAGGACCTGGTCAGTGAAGGGCTGGACGTGACATTCAGAATCGGTGAGCTGAGCGACAGCGGTCTGCTCGCACGCCACATCGGCACCACCCACCGGATAACCGTTGCAGCGCCTGAGTACCTCAAGCAATTCGGCCAGCCCCAAACCCCGGAAGACCTCGGCGCGCACAACTGCCTGCAATTCAACTTGCTGAACAGTCAAAACCTATGGATTTACAAAAGAGGCGCCCGGCAACACGAAGTACGCATCAAGGGTAACGCACAAAGCAACAACTCCGAGGCGATCCGCGAGATGGTGCTGGGGGGATTGGGGATTGCGTTGTCGCCAGTCTGGCTGTTCAGTGAGGATCTGAAGGCCGGCCGGGTGAAAGCCATTTTGCAAGACTACACGACGCAGTCACTGCCGATTCATGCAGTGTCCCCGGCGAATCGTCGCCAATCCGCCAGGGTTAAAGCATTTGTCGACTACATGAGCCAGGCGCTCGACCAAGCGCCTGACCTCCAACCCGTCAAATAGCCGCGGTGCGGGTGTTCAACCACTCAAGGGCGGCGCCATCGAGCAATGGACTCAAGCGTTCGCGCACCTCGGCGTGGTAAGCGTTGAACCACTGCTTCTCTTCCAGAGTCAGCAGCGACGGCTCCAGACAGCGGGTGTCAATCGGGCATAGCGTCAGGGTTTCGAACTTGAGGAACTCTCCGAACTCGCTTTTGCCCGCCTCACGGTTCAGCACCAGGTTCTCGATCCGCACGCCCCAACGCCCCGGACGGTAAGTGCCCGGCTCGATGGAAGTGATCATGCCCGGCTGCATCGCGGTTTGCGGCGCAGCAGCGGCCTGATAGGCGATGACCTGCGGGCCTTCGTGAACATTGAGGAAATAGCCAACGCCATGGCCAGTGCCGTGACCGTAGTCGACGTTTTCTGCCCAGATTGGAGCGCGTGCGATGGCATCCAGCAGCGGCGACAAGATCCCTTTGGGGAATTGCGCGCGGGACAGTGCAATCACACCTTTAAGTACTCGCGTGCAGTCGCGCTTCTGCTCATCTGTCGGAGTCCCCACCGGCACCATTCGCGTGATATCGGTAGTGCCACCCAGGTACTGACCGCCGGAGTCGATCAGCAACAGGCCGTCACCCTCGATCACCGCGTGCTCTTCTTCGGTCGCGTGGTAATGCGGCATCGCGCCATTGGCGTTGAACGCGGCGATGGTATTGAAGCTCAGCGACACGTAATCGGGACGTCGGGTACGCGCGGCAGTGAGGTGCTCATCGATGGTCAGCTCGGTGATGCGTTCACGACCCAAGGCCGAGTCCAGCCACGCGAAGAATTCACAGAGGGCGGCACCGTCCTGCTCCATGGCCTGGCGAATGTGCTCGGCATCGGCCAGGCTTTTCTGCGATTTGGCCAGCGTGGTCGGGTTCAGGCCTTCGACCAGTTTTACGCCGGCATCGAGGTTGCCCAGCAAACCGGCGGTGACACGCGCCGGGTCTAGCAGCAGGCTCGTGCCGCTCGGAACGGCGCGCAAGGCAGCGTCCACTTCACTGTAATCACGCAGGATCACACCGTCTTGTTCCAGTACCGCACGCAGCTCGGCATCGACTTTGCTCAGTGCCACGAACAGGGTTGCCTGCTCCTGGCTGACCAGGGCGAAGGACACGAAGACCGGGTTGAACGACACGTCTGCGCCGCGCAGGTTGAACAACCAGGCGATGTCATCGAGGGTGGCGACAAAATGCCAGTCAGCGCCTCGATCTTTCATTACCTCGCGCACCTTCGCGAGCTTTTCGCCACGGCTGACCGTCGCTTGCGGTGGCAAATGTTGATAGATCGGCTCGTTCGGCAACGTCGGGCGATCGCTCCAGACTTCGCTCAACAAATCGATATCGGTACGCAGGCGGGCGCCACGCTCTTCGAGCTTGCCACCCAGCGTTCGCGCCGAGGCCACGGCCATGACCGCACCGTCCACCGCGACGACGCCACCTTCTGGGGTTTGCTCGGCCAGCCAGTCCAGCGGGCCTGGTTGGCCCGGCTGCAGCTTGACCAACTCGATGCCGCTGCCTTTGAGCTCCTTGGTCGCTTGCTCCCAATAACGGCTGTCGGCCCAGACGCCAGCAAAGTCCGGCGTCACGATCAGTGTGCCGACCGAGCCATGGAAGCCCGACAACCACTGCCGTCCCTGCCAGTAGCCTGGCAAGTATTCCGAGAGGTGCGGATCGGCCGACGGCACCAGCAAGGCATGAATGCCTTCGCGGCTCATCAGTTCGCGGGTTTGCGCCAGGCGCTGGGGCACCGATCCATTGATCGAAGGCTGCGTACTCATCATGTCTCCTGCTAATCACTTCAGCTTATTGTTGAGTGCCGATCTGAGTCGGCGCTTTAAGGCGCTACTGCCAGAATGCCGGGGCACTGGCGCAGGCGGCTTTGATCAGGTGCACCGCTTGGTCGATGTCTTGCTCGGTGGTGAACCGCCCGAGACTCAAGCGAATCGTGCGGCTCGCCGAGCGGGCGTCATGCCCCAGGGCCAGCAACACATGGGATGGAACGTTGCTGGCAGAGTTGCAGGCCGATGTCGCGGAAAATGCGATCGAATGGCTCAATGCCGCGGAGTTGAACTCGCCTTCGCTGAAGGTCAGGCTCAGAGTATGGGGAATGCGTTGGGTCGGGCTGCCATTGAGACGAACGCCGGGAAGGCTCAGCAGTTGCTCAAGCAAGCGCTCCCGCAACCGGACGATCGTGGCTTTCTCTTCATCGAACGCAGCGCCAGCCAAGGCGAAGGCCACCCCCATCGCTGCGATCTGATGAGTCGCGAGGGTGCCGGAACGTAAACCGCCCTCGTGACCGCCGCCGTGAATCTGCGCCTGCAAGCGTGGTTGCGCGCGCGGGCCGACGTACAGCGCGCCGATGCCTTTGGGGCCGTAGATTTTGTGGGCGGAAAACGACATCAAATCCACGGGCAGGTGGGCCAGATCGATGGCAACTTTCCCTGCACCTTGAGCGGCGTCAACGTGAAACAGCGCATCGCGGGCGCGTACGATTTCGCCGATGGCCGCGATGTCATTGAGCGTACCCAGTTCGTTGTTGACCAGCATCAGCGACACCAGGAAGGTGTCTTCGCGCATCGCTTCGCTGACCGCTTGCGCCGTGATCAAACCGTCGGTGTCTGGCACCAGATACGTCACCGCCACACCGGCGTCCTGTAACTGTTTGGCCGTGTCGAGAATCGCCTTGTGTTCGATCTGGCTGGTAATGAGGTGCCCGCCACTGACGCCGCGTGCCTGGGCCACGCCCTTGAGTGCGAGGTTGTTCGATTCGGTGGCGCCGGAGGTCCAGACGATCTGGTCAGCGGTAGCGCCCACCAGTTCGGCGACCTGCTGCCGTGCGTGGTCCACCGACCGCCGAGCCTGCTGGCCATAAGCATGGGAGCTGGAAGCCGGGTTGCCGAAATTGCCGGTAAAACCCAGACACTCGACCATGACCTTGATGACCCGCTCATCCACCGGCGTGGTGGCGGCGTAGTCGAAATACAACGGACGTTTATTCATAAAAGACTCGCAGAGCGTGTTCCGGGATCAGGAAGCTCATAACGGAAACGTCAAAGCGCAGCCTTGTGAGCTGCGCCGATACTTCAGCACGTTAGAAATACCTGATCGGAAGCCGTTAAAGAAGAACAACTTCATTTAAAAGTGCGTAGGAACGCTCCTGAAGTCGAGCTTAACAGGCATCGGGCAACCGGATGAAGCAATGCGTCAGCTAAAGCTTTCAAGAAGTAACGGATACAGAGAAGCCACCAACAGCAGGGCCATGCCCCAATTGAACAGGCGCAACCAGCGGCGGTCCTTCAACACATTGCGTAACAACGTGCCGCACCCGGCCCAGATACCAACGCTCGGCAGGTTGATCACGGCAAACACCGCCGCAATGATGATCACATTGGTGAAATAGCCCTGCATCGGCGTGTAGGTACTGATGGCACCGATGGCCATGATCCACGCCTTGGGATTGACCCATTGGAACGCCGCTGCGCCCAGGTAAGTGATGGGTTTGCTTTCGCCGTTCTCGCTCTCGGAGACCGGACCTGAATGGGCGATTTTCCATGCCAGATAAAGCAAATACGCCGCGCCGACGTAGCGCAACACGGTGTAGAGCAAAGGATAGGTTTGAAACACGGCGCCGAGGCCGAACCCGACGGCGACCACCAGGACAAAGAAACCACAGGTGACGCCCAACATGTGCGGGATGGTGCGGTTAAAGCCGAAGTTCACACCCGATGCCAGCAACATGGTGTTGTTGGGGCCGGGAGTAATCGAGGTGACAAGCGCAAACAGGGCCAGGCCCATCAGCAGATCGAGTGAAAGCGTCATGAGCGGCAGTCCATAAGGGTCAATCGGGTGTTAAGACCCTATCGCACGCCTTGCCGGAAACCCACGGACAGTTTCGGAAAACTTCGAGCGGTACAGTTCTTGATCAGCTTGGGCGACCGTGAAGCTGTACAGCACGCTCGGCGTTCATCTCGCCTTGTTTATCGAAACCAAAGGATTTTTGCGGCTGCCCGAGCAAGGCGGCTTTCCTGGCGTGGTACTCCTCAAAAGACAGACCACGACGGTTCAATTCCTCAAGCGCCAGTTCCTTGGATTCTTCGGCGGTATATGGCCGCAATTCCGGAGACACATGGCTGGCACAACCGGCGAGAACAGAGAGCGCGAGCAGCAGGAAAGTGGCGGTGAGAGTGTTCATTGTTAGCGTCCTGGCATCTGGGTTCGGGGCAATGAACACAGGCTACCTGCGCGGCTTCAAGGGCAGAAATCAACGCTCTCGATAGTGGCTATCAACTTTGGCAAACGTCGTTCTGTTCTCAACCTGCATATCTCCAAAAGATCTATAAATATTTATTTATGTTCTTTTACGGAATAACAGACTCTCTTTATAACACCTCCAGCGCCTCACCCACTGCCGACTGGCCCGCGTCCCATGTCTTTCAAACGAGAGGCTGAGTCAGGACTTGTTTTCATAGCCATTTCCTCATGGAGCGACCCCCATGCAACTGCTGACCTTGCCGCCCTCACCCGCGCTGGCGACCTCGATCCGCGCCACCGCGCAGGTGTTCGAAGATCCGAAATCCCAAGCCTTGCTTGCCCATGTGCAGCAGGTCGCGCCCAGCGAAGCCAGCGTACTGATCAGTGGCGAAACCGGCACTGGCAAGGAGTTGGTGGCGCGGCACATCCACAACCTGAGTACCCGACGCAACCGGCCCTTCGTGGCGGTGAATTGCGGCGCATTTTCCGAATCGCTGGTTGAGGCCGAATTGTTCGGTCACGAAAAAGGTGCATTCACCGGCGCGCTGAACGCCAAGGCCGGCTGGTTCGAGGAGGCCCACGGCGGCACGCTGTTTCTCGATGAAATTGGCGACCTGCCAATGGCGATCCAGGTCAAGCTGCTGAGGGTGCTGCAGGAGCGTGAAGTGGTCCGACTCGGCTCGCGCAAGAGCATTCCCATCGATGTGCGCGTAGTGGCGGCGACTAACGTGCAATTGGAAAAGGCCATCAACGCCGGGCATTTTCGCGAGGACCTTTATTACCGACTCGACGTGGTCAGCCTGGACCTCAGCCCGTTGCGCGAACGCCCCGGCGACATCCTGCCGCTGACCCGGCATTTCATCCAGGTCTACAGTCAACGCTTGGGTTACGGCAGCATCACCCTCAGCAAAGAAGCCGAACTGAAACTGCGAGGCTACAGTTGGCCGGGCAACATCCGAGAGCTGGAAAACGTTATTCACCACACGCTGTTGATCTGCCGTAACGGCGTGATTGAACGCGATGACCTGCGCCTGTCCAACATGCGCATCGAGCGTCAGGATGACCAACACGTCGGCACCGATGATTCACCGGAAGCCATGCTGAATCAGGCCTTTCAAAAACTCTTCGCAGAACAGGCCGGTGCACTGCATGAAAAAGTCGAAGATGCGTTGTTGCGCGCAGCCTATCGCTTCTGTCATTACAACCAGGTGCACACCGCTGCCCTGCTGGGTCTGAGCCGTAACGTAACCCGCACGCGGCTGATCAAAATCGGCGAACTGGCAGTCAACAAGCGTCGGGTCACGGAGAATGTCCAGGGCGAGCGCGTGATGCAGTTGTCGATTTAGCCCACCAGATTGCAGTGCAGCGCATCATCGGGGCCAAGCGCCAAGCTGTGCAGCACCTGGAACGAACCGAACGTCACAGTTTTCGCCTGGTGGGCGCGGATCAAACCCCAGAAATCCTGCTCACCCCGTTCAAAGCTGCGAAATGCGGCTTCACCGGCTTCGCGCGTTTGCCATTGCAAGTAGTTGAGTACCCGCCGGCCATCATCGCTGGCCTGGATACTCGCACTCAAGAAGCCACTGAAATCCCGGGCCAGGCGCTCGGTCTGCAGGGACAGGGCCATCACCAGCGCCGGTTGCCGATGGGGCTCGATCTCGAATTCGATCAATTGGGTGAAGCCGCGGTTGTTTGCTGACAATTGCATGAACAGTCCCCTTCATGTGTAAACCGATTGTTGCGATCCGAAGGCCTGCAGGGTAAAACCTCTAGCTAACTAGAGGTCAATAGGCAATGTTCAAATGATCACCCCGGAAAATCTGCATAAAGAACTCACCGTCGGCCAACTGGCCGCCCGCAGCGGTGTGGCGGTCACGGCGCTGCACTTTTATGAGTCCAAGGGTTTGATCAAAAGCAACCGCAATCAGGGCAATCAGCGGCGCTATCCACGAGAAGTGTTGCGGCGGGTGGCGTTGATCAAAGTGGCCCAGCGTCTGGGAATTCCATTGGTGGAGATCGGTGAGGCGCTGAAATCGTTGCCGGATAACCGGGCGCCGACGGCGGCAGACTGGAAGGCGTTGTCAGCGCAGTGGAGCCGGGATCTGGACGCGCGGATCAATCAGTTGATGTTGCTGCGCGACAAGCTCAATGGCTGCATCGGGTGTGGATGTCTGTCGATGGAGGCGTGTCCACTGCGCAATTTTGGCGATGTGCTGGGGGAGCGTGGGCCGGGCGCGCAGCTGCTGGAATCCGCTGCAGAACCGAAATAGCGACGCGGCCTTCGCGGGCAAGCCCGCTCCCACAGGTACAGTGGTGAACTTGTTCGCGAAGGCGACCTTCTGGTCGGCGAGTGTTTAGAACCCCGGCGCAATTTGCCCTTTATAGCGGGTCAAGATGAACTGCCGCACTTCATCCGAATTCAATGCTTTTGCCAGTTTCTGCAAGCCAGGATCATTGATGTTATCCGGCCGTGCCACCAGAAACTCGATGTACAAGCTCTTGCCCTTCTCGACGATCAAGGCGCTGTTGGTGTCGATCCCCGCTTCAAGTGCGTAGTTGGCGAAGACAAAGGCCAGGTCGACCTGACTCACCGAGCGCGCCAGCAATGCGCCTTCCAGCTCACGAATCTTCAGGTGTTTGGGGTTTTCGATGATGTCCCGCTGGGTGGCCAAGGTGTTGCTCGGGTCCTTGAGTTTGATCAGCCCGGCTTCGTGCAACAGCACCAGCGCACGGCCGGTGTTCACCGGGTCGTTGGGGATCGACACGGTGGCGCCATCCTTGAGCTCGGCGATGTTTTTGATTTTGGTCGAGTAGGCACCGAACGGTTCAATGTGCACGCCGACGACCGGCACCAGATCGGTGTGGCGAGTCTTGTTGTAATCATCGAGAAACGGGCGGTACTGGTAATAGTTGGCGTCGAGGTTCTTCAGGGCCAATTGCTGGTTGGGCTGGATAAAATCGGTGAAGACTTTGATGTCCAGGTCCACGCCTTCCTTGGCCAGGGTCGGTTTGATGAACTCGAGGATTTCCGCGTGCGGCACCGGGGTCGCGCCGACGATGAGTTTTTCGTTGGCGTGAGCGCTCAACGACACTAAGGCAGCCAGAATGGCCAGGGTCTTTTTCATGCTTTGCTCCTAGACAGATTAAGTGGCCGTCGTGGGGTGGACGTGGGGCCTGTTGTATTTTTTTGGATCGAATATTTAACGTCGGCTGTAACGCGCCACCAGTCGGTCGCCGGTCATTTGCAGGGCCTGAACCAGAATCAGCAACAGCACCACCGTGACCACCATGACGTCAGTCTGAAAACGCTGATAACCGTAACGAATCGCCAGATCGCCCAGTCCGCCACCGCCAATCACACCGGCCATCGCCGTGTAATCGACCAGCACGATCGCAGTCACGGTGACCGCCGCCAACAGCCCTCCCCGTGCTTCGGGCAACAAGGTGTGGCGGATGATCTGCCACGTATTCGCGCCCATCGCCTGGGTCGCTTCCACGACACCGCGATCCACTTCGCGCAACGCGGTTTCCACCAGCCGTGCAAAAAACGGCGTGCAGCCGACCACCAGTGGCGGAATGGTCCCCGGCACGCCGAGCGAGGTGCCGACCAGCAGCGTGGTCAGGGGAATCAACACGATCAGCAATATGATGAACGGCAGCGAACGCAGCATGTTCACGACCACCGACAGCACACGGTAAACGCCGACCGCTTCATGCAACTGGCGCTTGCCGGTAAGAAACAGCACCACCCCCAACGGCAACCCCAACAGCACGGTGAACCCCAGCGCCGCACCGAGCATGCTCAGGGTGTCGAGGCAGGCCTGGGCGATGTCGGCCCAATAGATATTTTTCAGCAACTCGGCCATCAATCACGACCAGTCGTGGCGCGGCGGTTTCACGCCGTTGAGTAGCCAGTTGCCAACGACGTGGTACTTCCAGCGCACCGGATCGTGCAGGGTATGGACCCGGGCGTTGCGCCAGTGCCGGTCGAAATTGTGCTTCTTCAAGGTCGAGCGGGTGCCACCGAGCTCGAAGAGTTTATTGCTGGTTTCGATGGCGATTTCGGTGGTCAGCACTTTGGCCTTGGCCACCGCCAGGGAGGCTTGGGCGACGTTGTCTTCATCGGGCGCCGGACGCGCCGCATCCAGCGCTCGCCCTGCCCGTTCCAGCAAGGCTTCGGCGGCTTCCAGACGGATCTCCAGGCCACCGATCTGAATGATGGTCAGCGGATCTTCACTGGCCTTCTCCACGCCCGCGTCGATCCACGGCCGAGCGTATTGCTGAACGAAAGCAATGGTGTCACGCAGTGCCGCACGGGCAATGCCGGCGTCGATGGCCGCCGTGGTCAATTGCGCGAAGGGGCCGGCCAGCGTTGGCGTTTCATAGGACCGATAGGTCGGGAACAGATTGAACGCCGACACGTGCAAGTCTTCGGCGAGCACGGTGCCGCTGGACGTTGTGCGCTGACCGATGCTTTCCCAGTCATCCACGATCACCAACCCTTTTGATCCGCGTTCGACGAAGGCCAACTGCCCCTTCTGTTCTTCATCCAGCGCCAGCACCGCCAGCCAGTGAGCATAGAGCGAACCGGTGCAATAACCCTTGCGCCCGTTGATCACATGACCATCGCCATAGCGGCGGATCGTCGCCTGGATGTCCTGCACGTTTTTGCCGCCGGTTTCCGACAAGGCATTGGCAAAGCGATGCCCTTGCAGCGCCAGTTCGAAAAAATGCGCCTGCTGTTCGGGCGTGCCTTGCAGACGGATGTCTTCGAGCAGGCAATAGTGGTTTTGCGGAATCTGCCCCAGTGACGGATCGGCGGCCGAGATGATCGCAATGACTTGCGCCAGCACCGCACAGGACACCTGCGCACCACCAAATGCTTTCGGCACGCTGATGCCCCACAGTCCACTGTTGGAATACAGATCGACGATCTCGGCGGGCACCTGTCGGGTGCGGTCGCGTTCGGCGTCCTGCTCCAGCAATACAGCGGCAACGCGCTCGGCGACGCGCAAGGCTTCGGTGTCATCGGCGATCCGATGGGCGGCCGGCGGGTTAATCGGATAAACGGCAGATTCAGGCATTTGAGGTTCCGGGCAGCAGTGTTTATCAGAGCCATTGCAGCTTCTGTGCCGAGGTCCATCGCCAATGTTTTCGGGCAGTTGACGGGGGTTTTTCAGGTCTTGGGGTCACGCAGCCCAGCAATCTGCTGCTTCGCTGTTGATGGCTGAACAGTGTTGCTGCTCGTCGGGTGCGCGGATGCCAACAAGGGAGTGACCTATATTTATCCGGTCGGAAATCGGTACAGGACACCTTTTCACCCACAACAACAAACAGGGAGATTCATCATGAGCGTTAAACCCATTCCAGAGGGTTATCACAGCATCACCCCGTACTTGGGCATTCAAAAAGCCGCCGAAGCCATCGAGTTCTACAAGAAGGCCTTCGGTGCCATAGAAGTCATGCGCCTGGCCATGCCGGACGGCGGGATCGGGCATGCCGAACTGCGGATCGGCGACTGTCCGATCATGCTCGGCACACCTTGCGACCAGGGTCCATTGAGCAACCCGGACACGTCACCGTCGGTGGGCCTGCATCTGTATGTGACGGACGTGGACAAGTCCTATAAACAGGCGATTGACGCGGGCGGCACGGTGGTGTCCGAGGTCAAGGATCAGTTTTACGGCGACCGCTCCGGGACGTTGAAAGATCCGTATGGGCACCTTTGGTTCCTGGCCACGCGCAAGGAAGACCTGACTCAGCAACAGATTGAGCAGCGGGCGAAGGAGATGTTCCAGCAGGGTTGAGGTCGTTGTTGCCACTTCTGGCCCCTTCGCGAAAGAGGCCTCACCGTCAACACACATTTCAGACCTGAAAAAAACCCGCTGACGGGCCACCGGTTCAGCGGGCTTTTTTTAGGCGCAACATGGAACCCATGCGACTCAGATGGACTGCAACGGCATGGTCAGCTCAACCCGCAACCCGTCCGGCTGACTGTTGAAATGCAACGTGCAGCCGCAACGCTGGACTATCGCCTGGACAATGGCCAGCCCCAACCCGCAACCGGTGCTCTGACCGTTGCGCCAGAAGCGTTGGGTCAGGTGTTGCAAGTCCTCTTCGGCGATACCCGGGCCATGGTCGCGAACCAGAAAACGCACACGGTTGCCAGTGGTTTCCAGGCTCAACTCTACCGCCCCATCCCCAGGGGTGTGGCGCAAGGCGTTATCGAGCAGGTTGCGCAACGCAGCAATCGACAACACAGCGGGCATCTGCACCGGCGCAGTGGAGAATGTGCTCGGCATCTGCAGTCTGATGCGTTGGCGATCACCGCTGGCCGCATCCTGAATCGCCAGTTTCGCCACTTGCTCGGCGCTGCACTGCACACCGTCGTCAAACGACAGGCTGCCCTCGACCCGCGCCAGCAACAGCAATTGTTCAAGGGTGCGGTGCATGCGGTCAGCGCCCTCTTCGGCCCGGGCCAGTGATTGATCCCGAGACGCGCCGTCGGTCATGCGCGCCACTTGCAGGTGGGTCTTGATGGCGGTCAGCGGGCTGCGCAGTTCGTGCGCCGCGTCGCCGGTCAGGCGTCTTTCGCGCTCGATGGTCTTGCCGATGCGCTGCAACAGCTGATTCTGGGTTTCCAGCAGCGGTTGCAGTTCACTCGGCAGCGGCTGGATCTGCAAGGGTTCAAGGGAGTCGGCGCTGCGGCGCATCAAGGCATCGCGCATCCGGTTGAGCGGCGCCAGACCTTGTCCGATACCGAGCCACAACAGGCACAGACAACCGAGCAACGCCACCCCGACAGGCACCGACGCCGCCAGCAGAATCGACATGTTCAATGCCTCGCGCTCGATTTGCCGGTCGGCCGTGGTAATGCGCAGGTCACCCCGGGCCAACGTGAAACTGCGCCACGGCGCACCATCAATCATCTGATCGTGGAAACCCATTTTCTCGGCTTCCAGTTTTTGTTCGGGATCGCTGTGACTGCGAGCGAGAATTTCCCCACGCAATGAACTGACCTGACAGGCCATGCCACCAGGAATGTTCAGTTGCTCCGCACTGAAATGGGTGCCCTCGCCTTTGCTCGGCAATGCCGGCAATTGTTCCAGCAACCCGGCGACCATCCGCGCTGAAGCCACCAGCCGCTGGTCGAGGGAAAACATCATTTGGTTACGCAAGTCGCTGAGCATCCAGGCTGCCGCCAGGGCCCAGATCAAGGCAAAAGCGGCGCCAAGAGTCAGGCTCAGGCGCAAACGCAGGCTCATCACTTCGACTGTTCTCCGCCATCAGCCGGCCCCAGGCGATAGCCCAGGCCGCGCACGGTTTCGACGATGCCGTTGCCGAGTTTGCGCCGCAGGTGATGGATGTGCACGTTGAGGGCGTTACTTTCCAGTTCGTCGTTGAAACCGTAGACGCTGTCTTTGAGTTGCTCGGTGGAGAGCACGCGCCCGCGATTATGCAGCAAGGCCTGCAATAACGCCTGCTCGCGGCGCGACAGGTCCACCGGTTGACCGCCGAGCAAGGTTTCGCGACTGCTGGGGTCGTACGTCAGGCGACCGTGCTCGATCAAGTTGACACTGCGCCCCGCCACGCGTCGCAACAAGGTGTGCAGGCGCGCGGCAAGCTCACGCAGATCGAAAGGTTTAAGCAGGTAATCATCCGCACCGGCTTGCAAGCCATCGACGCGATCCATCACTGAATCGCGCGCGGTGAGAATCAGCACCGGAATCTCCAGGCCATTGTGACGCAGCTGTTGTAGCAGCTTGAGGCCATCCTCATCGGGAAGACCGAGGTCGAGCACCATGACGTCAAATTCCGCGACCTTGAGCATCGCTCGCGCCGACGACGCGGTGGCGACGTGCTCGACCGTCAGGCCCTGTGCGGTGAGCCCGGCAACAATGCCGCTGGCAATCAGCTCATCGTCTTCACAAACCAGTACGTGCATGGGAGCCCCGCAGAAAAAAGGTGATTAAGCCGTTGGCCGATTAAGCGGACATTATGCCGCAAGCACCATGACAACAAGGCCGGCACGGTTAATCACTGGTTAATCGCCACCTCCCATTGTGCACCTCACCTGCACAGGGATAAGGCTTACCCATGCGTCGTCTGTTTCTATTTTTTGTCCTCTTGATCTCGGGTCTGGCCCAGGCAGGGACCAATCCGTTCGATACCAAACCTGAATTTCTACCGGTGGAAAAGGCGTTCGCTTTCACCTCTGAACGCCTTGAGACGGGTGAGACCCAGCTCTATTGGCAGATCACGGACGGTTATTACCTTTATCAGAAGCGCCTCAAACTCGACGGCTTGCCTGCTGAGCAGCACCCCGTGCTACCTGAAGGCGAAGCGCACAGTGATGAGTTCTTTGGCGAACAACAGGTTTACCGCCAGGGCCTGGAACTGAAGATCCCGGCCGGCGCGACCGGTCAGATCAAAGTCGGTTTCCAGGGCTGTGCCGATGCAGGCTTGTGTTACCCGCCGCAAACGCAGGTGGTGGATTTGGGCGGCAACGTCACGGTTGCCGCAAACGAAGCACCGGATCAAGCCTTGGCCAGCGACCTGCAACAGCGGGCACTGGGCTGGAGTTTGCTGGTGTTTTTCGGTTTGGGGCTGTTGCTGGCGTTCACCCCTTGCTCGTTGCCGATGCTGCCTATCCTGGCTGGTTTGATTGTGGGCAGCGGCGCCACCTCTAAACGTGGTTTTGCCCTGGCGGGCAGCTATGTGGTCAGCATGGCGCTGGTGTATGCGGCGATGGGCGTATTGGCCGCACTGCTCGGTGCGAACGTGCAAGCGTTGCTGCAAAACCCGTGGCTGCTGGGCAGTTTCGCGGCGGTGTTCGTGTTGCTGGCATTGCCGATGTTCGGTTTCTTCGAACTGCAACTGCCGGTGGCCGTGCGCGACCGTCTGGAAAATGTTTCACGCAATCAGCGTGGCGGCAGTCTAGTCGGTGCCGGTGCACTGGGCGCCTTGTCTGGTCTGCTGGTGGGGCCGTGCATGACCGCGCCGTTGGCCGGCGCCCTGCTCTATATCGCGCAAAGTGGTAATGCACTGCATGGCGGACTGATTCTGTTTGCCATGGGCATCGGCATCGGTGTGCCACTGCTGTTGCTGGTGACGATCGGCAACCGCTTCCTGCCCAAACCGGGCGCCTGGATGAACCTGCTCAAAGGCGTGTTTGGTTTCCTGTTCCTCGCCACTGCACTGCTGATGTTGCGCCCGGTACTGGATCAATCGCTCTGGATCGGTTTGTGCGGCGCGCTGCTGTTGATTGCCGCTTACAGTGCCTGGCGCCAGTCCGGTGGTTTTGGTCGAACGGCGCAGGTGTTCGGCGCCGGTTCATTGCTGCTCGGTTTGTGGGGCAGCCTGCTGATGATCGGCGCTGCAGGTGGCAGCGATGACCTGTTTCAACCGCTGCAGGTCTATCGCGGCTCCAACACGGCCAGTGCCTCTACATCGACCGGCCACGAGGCATTCACTACGATCAAAGACCCCAATGCGCTGCAACAGGAACTGGACGCGGCGCGGGCGCAGGGCCAATGGGTGCTGCTCGATTACTACGCCGACTGGTGCACCTCCTGCAAAGTCATGGAAAAACAGGTCTTCGGTAAAGCCCACGTGATGCAAGCGTTGAGCGATGTGCGCTTGCTCCGGCTCGACGTCACCGCCGACAATGCCGCCAGCCGCGAACTGCTCGGCCGTTATAAAGTGCCGGGGCCACCGAGTTTCCTGTGGATCGGCGCCGACGGCGAAGAGCGTCGCAGCCAGCGCATCACCGGCGAGGTCGATGCCGACACCTTCCTGCAACGCTGGACCACTACCCGAGACGCCCGTTAATGCTGACTTTCACCCTCGGCACCTTTGCCATCGCGCTTAACCACCTGCTGCTGATCAGTGCTCTGGCGCTGGCAACGTTTGTCGGCTGGCGGGTGGCCAAGCGCGGTGGCGATAATCCCGAGTCGGTGCTGTTCAGCCTGTTCCTGATCGGCATGCTGGCGGCCAGGGTCAGTTTCGTGGCTGTGTATTGGGCACACTATCGCAACGATCCGTGGCAGATTATCGACCTGCGCGACGGTGGTTTCCTGGCCTGGCCTGGCGTGATTGTGCTGCTGCTTGCCAGCCTGTATCGCGGCTGGCGCCGTCCGGGTTTACGCCGGCCGCTGGGCTTTGGCGTAGGCAGCGGCCTGGCGTTCTGGCTGCTGGCAACGTTCTCCCTGAGCATTTACGAACAAGGCACGCGCCTGCCGGAAATCTCCTTGCGCAATGCCGCCGGCGAAACGGTGCAACTGGCCGATTACAAGGGTGGCCCGCTGGTGATCAATCTCTGGGCGACCTGGTGCCCGCCCTGCCGTCGGGAAATGCCGGTGCTGGAAAACGCCCAGCAGCAACGCCCGGACTTGATCTTCCTGTTCGTCAATCAGGCTGAAAGCATGCAAAGCGTCAGCACGTTCCTGGAAACCCAGGGCCTGAGCCTGAGCAACGTGTTGTTCGATGGCAGCGGTCGCCTGGGCCAAGCCGTGGGTTCCATGGCATTGCCGACTACGCTGTTCTATAGCAATGACGGTCGCCTGCTGGGCAGCCATTTGGGCGAACTCTCGCAAGCCAGCCTGGCCCGTGCCCTGGAAAACTTCGACACCCCTCCTTCTGCCACACCGTCCACCCCTTCAAGGAAACTGCCATGCCACGCCTCCGCCACCTGCTGACGCTCACCCTGGGCGCAGCCCTGCTGCACCTGCCGTCGGTACAGGCCGCCGAAGAACTGCCTGAAGCGATCAAGAAGATCGAAGCCAAGGGTGCGAAAATCGTCGGCCAGTTCGACGCGCCTGACGGCTTGCGCGGTTATGCGGCGCAATACCAAAACCGTGGCATGGCGCTGTACCTGACCCCGGATGGCAAGCATGTGTTGCTCGGCAATCTCTACGATGCTGACGGCAACGACCTGACCTCCGCGCCGTTGCAGAAGCTGGTCTACGCACCGATGTCGAAGGAAGTCTGGGGCAAGATGGAAGCCAGTAACTGGATCGGCGACGGCAAAAAAGATGCCCCGCGTGTCGTCTACCTGTTCAGCGATCCGAACTGCCCTTACTGCAACGTCTTCTGGGAGCAGGCGCGGCCGTGGGTCAAGGCTGGCAAGGTGCAATTGCGCCACATCATGGTCGGCATCATTCGCGAAGACAGCCCGGGTAAATCGGCTGCACTGCTGGCGGCCAAAGACCCGGGCAAAGCGCTGGAAGAACACGAAAAGGCTGGCAAGGACAGCTCACTCAAAGCGCTGAAAGAAGTCCCTCCAGCGATTCAGGCAAAACTGGCGGCGAACATGCAGTTGATGGAAAACCTGGAGTTGCAGGCCACGCCAGCGATTTTCTATATGGACGACAAGGGTGAACTGCAACAACAGCAAGGTGCGCCTTCGCCGGACAAACTGGCGAAAATCCTCGGGCCGAAGTGAACCCACTGGTGCGCCAGTCCGACGGCATGGCACGTTTTGCGGCACGTACTGCATTGCGCCGAAATAGGCGCTGACAGGCCAGTGGCTGCAAACGAGGGCACCGCATGCCGGTGTTCGCACGTCGCACCCAGTCTCAGTATCAATTCTTCCTCTCAATTGACAATCATTATCATCAAGCCTAGCTTATTGCTCAATGTGTCGGACGGCTCAAGTCTGCGTGCCGTCCCACCAACCTATTGGCAGCAAGGTGATTTCCATGACGGAACAAGTATTCACAAGCAGGTGCGACTCACCGCTACTTCAGGCCTTCGTCGAGAATCGACTGATACTGGTCAAGATTGCCGCTCGCATCACCGGTTGCAGGTCACGTGCTGAAGACGTCGTGCAGGATGCGTTTTTCCGGTTGCAATCAGCGCCGCCGATCACGACTTCATTCAAGGCCCAACTCAGCTATCTGTTCCAGATCGTGCGCAACCTGGCGATCGACCACTACCGCAAACAGGCGTTGGAGCAGAAGTATTCCGGCCCTGAAGAGGAAGGTTTGAACGTGATGATTCAAGGTGCGTCACCCGAAACCTCGCACATCAATTTCTCGACCCTTGAGCACATTGCCGACGCGCTGACGGAACTGCCGAGCCGTACCCGCTACGCTTTCGAGATGTACCGGCTGCACGGAGTACCGCAAAAGGATATTGCCAAGGAACTCGGCGTTTCGCCGACCCTGGTGAACTTCATGATCCGCGATGCGCTGGTGCACTGCCGCAAAGTGTCGGGGCGTCAGGCGGATACATTTATCCGTCGCTAACATCTGAATTTCAGCCTCCCGTGGCGTTCGTCATCAAGTTCGCGGCACCGGCACCACCGCGATCTTGTACGGGTCGAAAATCTTCAGCATCTCGCCATTGTCCCTCAGGCCTTGCAACAACTTGCCGAATGCCTCGCCACTGATGGGTGCGGTCGGGCGCAGGATGGCGTAGTGGTGATAGACCTGATCGATGCGCTGGGACACCAGCAACTGATCGGCAACTTTATCGTTGCGCAGCAGGTAATCGCTCAGATAAGAGCGTGTCACCAGGGCGATGTCCGCTCGACCGCGCAGCACCATCAGCAAATTGCTGTCGTGGGAATAGGTCAGCGTAGCGTTGTAGTTCTGTGCGAGGAATTTAGGCTCAGCGTTGAAGTTGGCAAATTCGTAGTGATAGCCGCTGAACAGGGCCAGGCGCTTGCCGGTGAGGTCGGTAAAATAACTCTGCTGTCGATCCGGCAGGCGTTGCGCGACAAAAATCTCGGCGTCTTCAAGGCCCATATCGACGTTGGTGTGGGGAATGTCCTGCCACCCCCATAGCGGGTTCTCGAAAATCGCCATGTCGACCCGGCCTTGCTTGAAATCACCGAAGCGCCGGGGAATGGAGGTGGGCACCAGGACAAACTGATAATCACTTTGCTGGCGATTCAACGCCTCGACCAATTGTGGCAGCAGGCCGGTGTCGGCACCGGATTCCGGACGGATCGTGTAAGGCGGAAAATGGGCGGCACCCACCCGCACCAGTTGCGCAGCCTGGGACGGCAAAACCCAGAGCGCCGCAAGCGACGCCAGCAAAAGCCGCGAAGCCGTCCTGATTGGCGAAGACATCAAAACAACCACTCCCCAAAAATACGCATCAATGCATTCAAGCTAGGCGGTTTCGGCCACTTAGCCAGTTTCCCTGGTCCGGCACAACCTTACTGCTTTTCTTCCAGTACGAGAATCAATGCCTCATCGGCCAATTGATCGAGGCTCATGCTGCCGCCAGCGCGAAACCAGGTCGTGGTCCAGGACAGCGCGCCCGTCAGGAAACGACGCGTGATGAACACATCGCCGCGAATAAAACCCGCCTCTCTGGCTTCACCCAGCACTTGCAGCCAGAGCTCTTCATAAATGTCACGCAGCGCCAACACCTGCGCCTGCCCTTCTTCGGATAACGAGCGCCATTCATACACCAGCACCGCCATGGCCTCGCCGCTGCCCCCCATGATCGACTGCAATTCGCAGCGGATCAGTGCCAGCACGCGCTCGCGCACATTACCGGCGTCGGCCAGGGCTGCATGCATCAATGCCGTGTTGTAGCGGATGGTCTCTTCCATCACGGCCCGCAGGATTTCATCCTTGCTTTTGAAGTGATGAAAAATGCTGCCTGACTGTATGCCCACGGCCCCCGCCAGGTCGCGCACCGTGGTGCGTTCATAACCTTTGTTGCGGAACAGGTGAGCCGCCACTTGCAGCAGTTTGCCGCGGGCGCTGTCCGGGTCGGTCAATTGGCCGTTGTCGACCAATTCGCGCATGACCCTCAGGGCTTTTTGCTCGTCCACCCGTTCTCTCCTACAGTCGATCAATCAAATACACCGCTCGCCGCTAAAACTGCGGGGTTGCGCGGGCAATTTAAGCTGGCCGCGGCAACCAAGCAAGCGCTCGGGCAGAAGATATTTCAGACGTTTACAAACCAAGCGCTTGCTTGGTAGTCTCGATCCACTTCAGTGGGAGGTGGCTATGGAGTTGACTGTGCCTAAAACGATTCGCATCGGCTGCGCCAGCGCCTTCTGGGGTGACACCTCGACCGCCGCCGCGCAGTTGGTGGAAGGTGGACGCCTGGACTATCTGGTTTTCGACTACCTGGCTGAAATCACTATGTCGATCATGGCCGGTGCCCGGATGAAAGATCCGCAGGCCGGCTATGCGGGCGACTTCATCGAAGTGCTCAGCCCACTGCTCACCCGCCTCGCCGAACAGAACATTCGCGTCATCAGCAATGCCGGCGGTGTCAATCCGCAAGCGTGTGCTGCCGCGCTTCAGGCGGCGTGCGACAAGGCCGGCGTCGCCCTGAAAATCGCGGTGCTACTGGGCGATGACCTGCAACCGCAATTCAAACAACTGAGCAACAGCTGCATTCATGAAATGTTCAGCGGCGCACCGTTGCCGCCCATGTGCGTCTCGACCAACGCCTACCTGGGCGCGCCGGGCATCGTCGAAGCCTTGCGCCTGGGCGCGGACATCGTCATCACCGGTCGCGTGGTCGACAGTGCCGTGGTCAGCGCTGCGCTGGTGCATGAGTTCGGTTGGTCCTGGCATGACTACGACAAGCTGGCGCAAGCCGCGCTGGCCGGCCACATCATCGAATGCGGCGCCCAATGCACCGGCGGCAATTTCACCGACTGGCGCGACGTACCCGATTACGAACACATCGGCTTCCCCATCGTCGAGGTAGGTGCCGACAGCCAGTTCATCGTCAGCAAGCCCGAAGGCTCTGGTGGCCTGGTCACGCCCCTGACCGTTGGCGAGCAAATGCTCTATGAAATCGGCGACCCACGGGCGTACCTGTTGCCCGATGTCGTGTGCGATTTCACCCAGGTCAAACTCCGGCAACACGGTAAAAACGCGGTTCAGGTGCACGGTGCCAAAGGCCTGCCGCCGACCGGTCAGTACAAAGTCAGCGCGACGTATCCGGACGGCTTCCGCTGCACCGCCAGTTGCCTGATCGCGGGCATCGATGCAGTCGCCAAGGCACATCGGGTCAGCGAAGCGATCATCAACAAGACCTCGCAAATGTTCAGCCAGCGTGGGTGGGCGCCCTACAGCGAAGTGAACATTGAACTGCTCGGCAGCGAAGCCACTTACGGCCCCCACGGCCAGCGCCGGGACACCCGCGAAGTGGTGATCAAACTCGCCGTGCGCCACCCGAACAAACAAGCATTGATCATGTTCTCCCGGGAAATCGCCCAAGCCGCAACGGGCATGGCGCCGGGGCTGACCGGAATCGTCGGTGGACGGCCAACGGTGTATCCGCTGATCCGCCTGTTCTCCTTCCTTATCGACAAAACCTTCTGCACGCCGGACATTAACCTCAACGGCCAGCGCTACGCCTGCGCCCTGCCCGCGCTCGATGTGCTCGACACCGCAGACCTGCCCGTCGCCTTCGAACCGCCCACACCCACAGACCGCGCCGATGCCAGCGTGCCCCTGGTCAAACTCGCCGTGGCCCGCTCTGGCGACAAGGGCAATCACAGCAACATCGGCGTCATGGCCCGCGATCCCGAGTACCTGCCGTGGATCGCCGAAGCGCTGACACCCGAGGTGATGGTCGACTGGATGAGCCACGTCCTCGATCCTCTTCACGGGCGCGTGGAACGTTGGTATTTGCCCGGCACCCACAGCCTGAATTTTCTACTGGAAAACGCCCTCGGCGGCGGTGGCGTGGCCAGCCTGCGGATCGATCCGCAAGGCAAAGCCTTCGCCCAGCAGCTGCTGGAGATCCAGATTCCGGTGCCTCAGCGCATCGCCGACCAGGTCAACTAGAGGACTGTCGCCATGGCTTACGATTCGATTTTCAAAGCCGATTTGTTTGCGGGCCAAACCATCATTGTCACCGGCGGCGGCAGCGGCATCGGCCGGTGTACCGCGCATGAACTGGCGGCCCTCGGCGCGCACGTGCTGCTGGTCGGGCGCAAGGCCGACAAGCTGAAAAGCGTCGCCGCCGAGATTGCCGAAGACGGTGGCAAGGCGGATTGGGCCACCTGCGATATTCGTGAGGAAGAAGCGGTCAAGCACCTGGTCAGCGAGCTGATTCGCAAACACGGGCCGATCCACGGGCTGGTCAACAATGCCGGCGGGCAATACCCGTCACCCCTGGCCTCGATCAATCAGAAAGGTTTCGAAACCGTGGTGCGCACCAATCTGGTGGGCGGTTTCCTGATGGCCCGGGAAGTGTTCAATCAATCCATGAGCAAGCATGGCGGCGCCATCGTCAACATGCTCGCCGACATGTGGGGCGGCATGCCTGGTATGGGGCATTCCGGTGCAGCGCGTTCGGGCATGGACAACCTGACCAAGACCGCTGCATTCGAATGGGGTTACGCCGGGGTGCGGGTCAACGCGGTGGCGCCGGGGTGGGTCGCGTCCAGCGGTATGGACACTTACGAAGGCGCTTTCAAAGCGGTGATTCCGACCTTGCGCGAACACGTGCCGCTGAAACGCATCGGGACGGAATCGGAAGTGAGCGCGGCGATTGTGTTCCTGCTCAGCCCGGCCGCGGCATTTGTCAGCGGCAGCACCTTGCGCATCGACGGTGCTGCCAGCCTGGGCGGTCGCGCCTGGCCGATCCACAAGGCTACCAACAGTGAGTCGTACAACGGTTTTCACCGCGCGTACTTACCAGAAGTGCTCAAGGACAAGGAATAAGCCATGCCGGTGATTCAATCGCAAGTGGACCCGTTCAGCGCCCAGTTCGCCCAGAACCGTGACGCGATGCTGGCCGTGATCGAACACGTCCGCCAGCTCGAACAGAACCTGTTGAACAAGGCCGCCGAAGCCAAACCAAAATTCGACAAACGCGGGCAACTGCTACCGCGCGAACGTCTCAACCTGCTGCTCGACCCCGGCGCACCGTTCCTCGAACTGGCGAGCCTGGCCGGCTACAAGCTGCACGATGACAAGGATGGCAGTGCTGCCGGCGGTGGCTTGATTGCCGGGATCGGTTACGTGTCCGGCGTACGGGTGCTGGTGGTGGCGAACAACAGCGCGATCAAGGGCGGCACCATTTCCCCCAGCGGATTGAAAAAGTCCCTGCGCCTGCAACAGATCGCCATGGAGAACAAACTGCCGGTGATCACCCTCGCCGAAAGCGGTGGCGCCAACCTGAACTACGCCGCGGACATTTTCGTCGAAGGCGCGCGCAGCTTCGCCAACCAGGCGCGGATGTCGGCCATGGGTTTGCCCCAGATCACGGTGGTGCACGGCTCGGCCACTGCGGGGGGTGCTTATCAGCCGGGCTTATCGGACTACGTGGTGGTCGTTCGCGGCAAGGCCAAGTTGTTTCTCGCCGGCCCGCCCCTGCTCAAAGCGGCGACCGGCGAAGTCGCCACCGATGAAGAACTGGGCGGCGCCGAGATGCATGCGCAAACCGCCGGCACCGCCGAATACCTGGCCGAGAACGATGCCGACGGTGTGCGACACGTGCGCGAAATCGTCAGCCTGCTGCCGTGGAACGAACAGTTGCCCTGGTTACCCGAACGTCAATATGAAGAACCGCTCTACCCCATCGATGAGCTGTTGGGCCTGATCCCTGACGACCCGAAAAAACCCTATGACGTGCGCGACATCGTTGCCCGTATCGCCGACGGTTCGAATTTCCTTGAGTTCAAGGGTGAGTTCGATCAACAGACCGTTTGCGGCCAACTGAAAATTCAAGGGCGAGCCTGCGGTTTTATCGGCAACAACGGCCCGATCACGCCCAAGGGCGCCAGCAAGGCTGCGCAGTTCATCCAGCTCTGCGACCAAAGCCAGACGCCGCTGCTGTTTTTCCACAACACCACCGGGTTCATGGTCGGCACCGAATCGGAACAACAAGGCGTGATCAAGCACGGCGCCAAGATGATTCAAGCCGTGGCGAACGCTCGGGTGCCGAAACTGACGATTGTCGTCGGTGGCTCGTATGGCGCCGGCAACTACGCGATGTGTGGTCGCGGCCTCGACCCGCGTTTCATCTTCGCCTGGCCCAACAGTCGCACCGCCGTCATGGGCGGCGCCCAGGCCGGCAAGGTGCTGCGAATCGTCACCGAGGCCAAGCAGCTCAAGGACGGCTTGGTGCCCAACCCGAAAATGCTCGACATGCTGGAACAGGTCACCGCGCAAAAACTCGACAGCCAGTCCACCGCTCTCTATGGCAGCGCCAATCTGTGGGATGACGGGCTGATCGATCCGCGGGACACCCGGACGTTGCTGGGTTACTTGCTGGATATCTGCCACGAGGCCGAAGTGCGGCCATTGCAAGCCAACAGTTTTGGCGTCGCGCGTTTTTGATAGATCGTTCCCACGCTCTGCGTGGGAACGCAGCCCGGGACGCTCTGCGTCCCAAAGCGGACGCAGAGCGTCCATAGAGGCATTACCACGCGGAGCGTGGGAACGATCAGGAGAACAACAAAAATGATCTTCACCCAGGAACACGAAGCACTGCGCCGCACCGTCCGCCAATTCGTCGATCACGAGATCAACCCTCACGTCGAAGAATGGGAAAAGGCCGGTCGTTTTCCGATCCACGAGATCTTCCGCAAGGCCGGCGATCTCGGCCTGCTGGGCATATCAAAACCGGAAAAATTCGGCGGCATGGGGCTGGACTACAGCTACTCCATTGTCGCCGCCGAAGAGTTCGGCACTATCCATTGCGGCGGCATTCCGATGTCCATCGGCGTGCAGACCGACATGTGCACCCCGGCGCTGGCGCGGTTCGGTTCCGATGAATTGCGCGACGAGTTTCTGCGCCCGGCCATTACCGGTGAACAGGTCGGCTGCATCGGCGTCTCGGAAGTCGGTGCCGGTTCCGACGTCGCCGGGCTGAAAACCACCGCCCGCAAGGACGGCGACGACTACGTGATCAACGGCAGCAAGATGTGGATCACCAACTCGCCAAGCGCCGATTTCATCTGCCTGCTGGCCAACACTTCGGACGACAAGCCGCACATCAACAAATCGCTGATCATGGTGCCGATGAACACGCCAGGCATCAGCCTCAGTTCGCACCTGGACAAACTCGGCATGCGCAGTTCGGAAACCGCCCAAGTGTTTTTCGACAACGTGCGGGTGCCTCAGCGTAACCGCGTCGGCCATGAAGGGGCCGGGTTCATGATGCAAATGCTGCAGTTCCAGGAAGAACGCCTGTTCGGCGCGGCAAACATGATCAAGGGCCTGGAGTATTGCGTCGACAGCACCGTCGAGTACTGCAAGGAACGCAAAACCTTTGGCAGTGCACTGATCGACAATCAGGTCATTCACTTCCGCCTGGCAGAGCTGCAAACCGAAATCGAATGCCTGCGGGCGCTGGTCTATCAGGCCACCGAGCAATACGTCAAAGGCCAGGACGTCACCCGCCTTGCCTCCATGGCCAAACTCAAGGCCGGGCGTCTGGGCCGCGAAGTCAGCGACAGCTGCCTGCAATATTGGGGTGGCATGGGTTTCATGTGGGACAACCCGGTCGCCCGTGCTTACCGTGACGTGCGACTGGTGTCGATTGGCGGCGGCGCCGACGAAATCATGTTGGGGATCATCTGCAAACTCATGGGCATTCTGCCGGGGAAAAAGAAATGAGCCCCCTGCCCGATTGCCAGACGTTGCTGTTGGAGCCGCATAACGGCGTGCTGCACATCACCCTCAATCGCCCGGAAAGTCGCAATGCCATGAGTTTGCAAATGGTCGCCGAACTGCGCTCGGTACTCGGGGCGGTGCGCGATGATCGCGCGGTTCGGGCCTTGGTGATCGGCGGCGCCGGCGGGCATTTCTGTGCCGGTGGCGACATCAAGGACATGGCCAACGCTCGCGCTCAAGGCTCGAGCGCCTACCGCGAGTTGAATCGGGCGTTCGGCGCCCTGCTGCAAGAAGTACAACACGCGCCACAAGTGGTGATCACGGTGCTGCAAGGCGCGGTGTTAGGGGGCGGCCTGGGGCTGGCGTGCGTCAGCGATGTCGCCCTGGCCGATCACTTGGCGCAATTCGGTTTGCCGGAAACCAGCCTCGGTTTGCTGCCCGCGCAAATAGCCCCCTTCGTGGTCCAGCGCATCGGCCTGACCCAGGCCCGGCGACTGGCGCTGACTGCCGCGCGTTTCGACGGTACGCAGGCGCGGCGCATGGGCCTGGTGCATTTTGTCGAACATGACGCGCAAGCACTGGCCGAGCGCCTCGATGAAATCCTCGCCCATGTGCTGTGCTGCGCGCCGGGTGCTAATGCGACGACCAAAAAACTGCTGCTGGCGAGTGCCGGGCAACCGTCGGACGCGTTGCTGGATGAAGCGGCGCAGTGGTTCAGCGAGGCAGTGACCGGGGCGGAAGGTGTCGAGGGGACGATGGCTTTCGTACAAAAGCGTAAACCGGGATGGGCCTCCTGAAAGCATCGCGGGCAAGCCCGCGCCCACAAGAGATCTTCAGCGTAAAGAGATCCAATGTGGGAGCGGGCTTGCCCGCGATGGGGTCATCACATTCACCGCAAACCAAGGGAACAGAATATGCCCGGACTCAGAAAAATCCTGATCGCCAACCGCGGTGAAATCGCCTGCCGTATCCAGCGTACTGCGCAAGCGCTGGGCTATCGCACGGTTGCAGTGTTCAGCGATGCCGACGCCGATGCCCTGCATGTGCACATGGCCGACGAAGCCATCAACATCGGCCCTGCCCCGGTGCAGCAGTCTTATCTGAACGTCCCGGCCATCATCGACGCCGCCCGGCGCACGGGGGCCGATGCGATCCACCCCGGCTACGGTTTTCTCTCGGAAAACGCCGGCTTCGCCCTTGCCTGCCGCGATGCGGGTATCACCTTCATCGGCCCCAGCCCCGAAGCCATCAAGTTGATGGGCAGCAAACGCCTGTCGAAAATCGCCATGACCGAGGCCGGCGTGCCATGTGTCAGAGGCTATCAAGGCGCCGAACAGGACGACACCACCCTGAGCCGGGAAGCCGAACGCATTGGTTATCCGTTGATGATCAAGGCCAGTGCGGGCGGGGGCGGACGTGGCATGCGCCTGGTGCCGGATGCCAGCGAGTTGTTGGAACAACTGCGCACCGCACGCTCCGAAGCGCAGCATGGTTTTGGCAGCGACGAACTGATCCTCGAACAAGCGTTGATCGACCCGCGCCACGTCGAGATTCAGCTGTTCGGCGATCAACACGGTAACCTCATCTACCTCGGAGAACGCGACTGTTCGATCCAGCGCCGCCATCAAAAAGTCATCGAAGAAGCGCCCTGCCCGGTGATGACCAGCGAGTTGCGCCAGGCCATGGGCGAGGCCGCGCTCAAGGCTGGCAGGGCGGTGAATTACGTCGGCGCAGGCACCGTGGAGTTTCTGCTGGATGCGCGCGGGCAATTCTACTTTCTGGAAATGAACACCCGGCTGCAAGTGGAACACCCGGTCACTGAATTGATCACCGGGCTGGACCTGGTGGCCTGGCAGTTACTCGTCGCCGAAGGACAACCACTGCCGTTACGACAGGAACAGGTGCAGCTCAACGGGCATGCCATGGAAGTGCGCCTGTATGCCGAAGACCCGACCCACGGTTTTCTGCCGCAAACCGGTCAGGTCACGGCTTGGGAACCCGCATTGCCGGGCAGTGTACGGATCGATCATGGCCTGATAGAAGGCCAGAGCATCAGCCCGTTTTATGACCCGATGCTCGGCAAGATCATCGCCCACGGCGCGACTCGCGAAGAGGCGCGGCGCAAGTTGCTGCGGGCCGTGCAGGACAGCGTGTTGCTGGGCGTGCAGAGCAACCAGCGTTTGCTCGCCAGCCTGCTCGACCACCCGCACTTCATCAGCGGTGAATTCAGCACCGGTTTTATACCGACCCGCTTCGTTGACCATCCGTGTTTGCAGGCCTATGTCCCGAATGCCTCAGAACTGGCCATCGCTGCCGCACTGTTCTATCACGCCTCGGCACAGGCTCACCCGGCACCACTGACTGGCTGGCGCAACAATGCCAGTGTGCCCTTGCACTACCGCATCGGCCTGAATGAACAGGATTGGCCGGTGGAACTGAACGCCACACCTGACGCACCCATGCGCATTCGTGTCGCCGGGCAAGCGCTGCAATTGAAGATCATCCAGTGCGACGGGCGCTGGGCAACGCTGGACATCGACGGCATCCGCCAGCGTCATGCCTATCGTCTCCAAGCCGGGCAACTGTGGTTGTTCACTCGCCCCGGCAGCCTGCAACTGGTGGATCGGACCCAGGCGCTGGTCAGCGCTCAGGCCAGCGTCAGTAACGGCACGCTCAAGGCACCTATGGACGGTGCCATCGTCGACGTTCTGGTCAGTGAGGGCAGCCAGGTCAGCAAAGGCCAGCTATTGGTGGTGCTCGAAGCCATGAAAATGGAGCATCCGCTCAAGTCAGGCATCGACGGCGTGCTGAAACGCTTGCAGGTGCAGGTCGGCGATCAGGTCAAAAATCGTCAGATTTTGTTGGAGGTCGAATAAGCCGCTAGGCGGATCCGCCGGGTTTGGCTACGCTCAAGCCCTATCAGGACGCGGATACCAGGAACCCTGCGATGCCTCACTGGCTGGTGATAGATCTGGAAGCCACCACCGATGAAGGTGGCTGGCCAGTAACGGAAATGGAAATCATCGAAATCGGTGCCACCCTGGTGGACCGCAAAGGTCGCGAACTGGACCACTTCCAGCGTTTCGTGCGACCGCTGCGGCGGCCTTTGCTGACACCGTTTTGCCGGGAGCTGACTCACATCACCCAAGGCAATATCGATGCCGCGCAACCGTTGACCGAGGTTTGGCCGTCATTCGAACGCTGGCTGGAGCCGCATCATTCTTGTCTGGATGGTTGGGCGAGTTGGGGCGATTACGATCGCAAACAATTGGTTCAGGAGTGGGAGCGCCTGCAACTCGACAGCGCCCTGAGCCGGATACCGCACATGAACCTCAAGCAACGCTTTGCCAAGGCCAGACGGCTGGAACGTCCGCTGGGGCTCAATGGCGCCTTGCAACTGGCGGGCCTGCAGTTCACCGGGCAGCAACACCGGGCACTGGAAGATGCGCGCAATACAGCACGCCTGTTGCCACTGGTTTTCCCCACCTAGAGAGGTGACGGCGTTCGAGGCCTTGTGCATACTGGCCGGCCCTTTTTAGCCCTTTTCGAGGAATCGCCCATGTTTAAAGTCAACGAGTACTTCGACGGCACCGTCAAGTCGATCGCCTTTGGCACTGCTGAAGGTCCTGCGACCATCGGCGTCATGGCTCCGGGCGAGTACGAATTCGGCACCAGCCAGCGTGAAATCATGCACGTGGTCAGCGGTGCTCTCACCGTTAAACTGCCTGACAGCAGCGACTGGGAAACCTTCGCCGCCGGCAGCCAGTTCAATGTGCCTGCCAACAGCAAGTTCCAGCTGAAAGTGGCCGTCGACACCGCTTACCTGTGTGAATACCGCGGCTAAACCCCCGGGTTCTCATCGCAAAAAAAATGCCCGTGTCCTTGGACACGGGCATTTTTCATTTCGGGGTTCTCATTCGAGAATCGTCACCGACATCCCGACTTCCAGATGACCGTTGCTATCGTTGACCAGGTTCTGCCCAAACATCGCGCCGTCGGCTTGGGCACGGTACTTCTGCAACGTGGCCAGCGGCTCCCGGTCTTCGCTGCGCTCGCCGGTTTGCGGGTCGATGGTGGTCAGAATGCAGCGCGAACAGGACTTGACCACTCGGAACTCGACGTCACCGATGCGAATACGCTTCCAGCCATCTTCGGCAAAAGCTTCACTGCCCTCGATCACCAGGTTCGGTCGAAAGCGCAGCATCTCAAGTGGACGCCCGACCTTTTGCGACAAGTCTTCCAGGGACGCCTGCCCGATCAGCAATAACGGGTAGCCGTCGGCGAACGCAACCTGGTCATCGTCGTTGCCGTAACCGGCCTCCGTGGTGCGTGCACGATCCAGAGGAACTTGCACCAGCCGCGTCGGTTTACCAATGAACTCGCTGACCCAGGCACCTGCTGCGTCACCGGCATCCGGCACACGCAAGGTGTCACGCCAGATAGTCACACCACGCAGTGGCGCGTCGTTACCGGGCAAGGCGATATCGATTGACGTGTGGCCCGGTGCATTGAGGGTCAGCCCGCCATCGGCATTCCACAACGCCGACAATTGGCTCATTGACGCTACCGCGCGCTGGGTCAGGAAGCGCCCGCTGGCCTCATCGACCAGCATCCAGCGTCGATCACCGTCCAAACCCAGCTTGTCGAGGCCGACGCGCTGCAAGGGTTCGCCCTTGCCGGATTTCAACGGATAACGATAAAGCGCGCTCAGACGCAGCATGGCCAGCTCCTTGGTGGGCAAAAAAAACCCACCCTATACGAGCTTGATCGCCGAATCAAAGGCTGACGTAACCGCCAGCCTGTCGCACCGAAATCAGGCCGGCACTTCGTCGAGCATCAGGCGCTGGCGCACCACGTCGACGAGTTTGTCCGGCTGAAATTTGGAGAGGAAGTTGTCACAGCCGACTTTCTTGACCATCGAGTCGTTGAAGCTGCCCGACAGCGAGGTGTGCAGGACGACATAAAGGCCGCGTAGACGTGGGTCATTGCGAATTTCTGTGGTCAGGCGATAGCCGTCCATTTCCGGCATCTCTGCGTCGGTGAACACCATCAGCAATTTGTCGGTCATCGATACGCCCGTATCAGCCCAGGCCTTGAGCATATTCAGTGCTTTCAGACCGTCGCTGGCAATGTGCATCTTCACGCCCAACTGCCCCAGGGTGTCGCGCAATTGCGACAGGGCAACGTTGGAGTCATCGACCAGCAGCACTTCCCTGCCACGGGCGCGCTCCAGCACCGGGTCTTCGAGTTTTTCGCGAGAGACTTTGGCGTTGTACGGCACGATTTCGGCCAAGACTTTTTCGACGTCGATGATTTCGACCAACTGGTCGTCAACCTTGCTGATCGCCGTCAAATAATGCTGGCGACCGGCACTGGTCGGCGGCGGCAGGATGGCTTCCCAGTTCATGTTGACGATGCGGTCCACGCCCCCGACCAGAAACGCCTGCACCGACCGGTTGTATTCAGTGACGATGATCGTGCTGGTCGGGCTCGGCACCAGCGGACGCATGCCGATGGCCTGGGACAGATCAATCACCGGCAAAGTCTGGCCACGCAGGTTGACCACGCCACAAACAAAAGGATGGCGTTGCGGCATCAGGGTCAGTTTCGGCAGTTGCAGCACTTCCTGCACTTTAAAGACGTTGATCGCAAATAATTGCCGGCCGGCCAAGCGAAACATGAGAATTTCCAGGCGATTCTCACCCACCAGTTGCGTGCGTTGGTCTACCGTGTCGAGAATGCCGGCCATTAATGACTCCTGGGCTTGTTCTGATTAATTCACTAAAAGGGTTTATCGGCTGTTATTGCCAGATCTTGACCTTGAGACAAAATGCCACGATCGAGCATTGATGTCACATTAACATCATGCTTTACTGCATCCGCACTCAATCAGCTTTACTCCCTGCGGCGCGACCACGGTTTGCACGTTAGGTTCCCTCACGTAAGGGATTCCCCTAGTAACAATCAGGCCCAACCTGATATTCGCAATATCCAATAGCCATTAATGTGACGCCATTCTCATTGCATGAACGGAGTCAGGCTTTTGTGTGCGATCGCAGGTAAGTGGCCACCCACCCGCTCGAGTTCCCCAGCCTTAGCCCAGGCCTGCCGGAGCGCGATCTCATGCCGGCATGGCAGCGCCGGGACGCAAGACGTCCTCGTCGACATACGCGACATCCCCTCATTTGACATGACGTTGTGGAGATAAGCATGCCGAACAAATCGAAGCAGTGGGCTCAGCGTCTACCCGAGTTTCTTGTTGAGGCGGAAACCCTCCTGGCCAAATCGGAGGAGTGCCTGAACCACTTGCAACTGATCAGTAATGACCAGGACGCAATCGATTGCATGCTCAGCAGCCTGCTCAAACTGGCGAGCCGGGCCGACGCCCTCGCACTGCAAGCCGTGTCGGAGTTTTCCCTGCATATCCACGGTTTGCTCAACCTGGGTCACAACCATATTGACCTGCACGAGCAGGCACTGGGTGCACTGAAGGACTGCTTCACGCTGATGGCCTGGCAGCTCGAACTCATCGACCAGACCACCGGCCAACTCAGCCTTGATGACAGTGAACAGACGTCCCTGATCGAAGCCTTTGCGGTCCAGATCGGACAAAGTCATTTTCAGTTACCGGTTAATTCCAAACCCTTTACGCTCGTTACCTATTCGGAACGACAGGCTTAAATTAGTCAGACAACTTTGCAGTGCGCATTCTTATTGCCCTGATGCAGCTCCCTATATGAGCGCTCATGTCGCAATTGAATACTTCGTACCTGCAAACGACAGTCATTAATCGCCCCCCTCCGTAAAACTTTTTCTATTGTGGAACTATCGTCCAGCCTTCTTGTTTCCTGACTCTGTGGACATATATACCAAACGCGACCAACGGTATCTTAGGTGGTATTATGCCGACCATTAGTTGACGCCAATTAATGGCAAAGTGACGCCAGATGAGAGCAGGCCGATAAAGGTTGAAGTTCCACCATTGGACCGCGCTCTGTTCAAGACGACCACTACAGTTTTTCAGACAGAGACCCGTCAGCCACTATGGCCGGTCTGCCCGCAGCGAACATTCATTGGCTCCATCCGCTATGTACGCCAGCCTCAAGTCACTCACCCAATGGCCACCTTCCCAAAATAACGCGCGACGGTTCACGCTGTTGCTGTGCGTTTGCTCGACCCTTGGCACCCTGCTGGTCTTCGGTTTGTCCGCCCCCCTTCCATTGAGCTTGCTGCTGCTCAATATCGCGGCATTGACCAGCGTCTGGGTACAGCATCGCCTCTCGAGCACGTCCATAAAATTTCAGCCGCAAGAGCTGGCGGACCGCCTGTTGGAAGTACAGGAAAACGAGCGCCATCGGCTGAGCAGAGAATTGCACGACGATATTGGCCAATTGCTGACCGCTGCAAAACTTCAAAGTGAATGGCTCAAGCGCCGGATGCCAGAAGACATGCAGGGCCAGTGTTCAGTGCTTTGCGACACACTGGAAGAAACCCTGACCAAGGTTCGTGACGTCTCGGCCATTCTCAATCCCAGGCAGTTGACGAGTCTCGGGCTGGAAGCCAGCCTTCGTGCGCATCTGCTCAAGACCCTGGCCAATACATCAATGCACTGGAGCCTGGAATGCCATCAACGCTTGACCGGCATACCAGAAGAAATGGCGGTGGCAGCGTTTCGAATTACCCAGGAAGCAGTGACCAATATCCAGCGTCACGCTGAAGCAAAAAATCTGCTGGTTCGCCTGCAACGTATGCCCCAAGGCCTGTCATTATTGATCAGCGACGACGGCCAGGGTTTCGCACCGGCGGCGGATCCTGGTCGAGAGGGCCAGCGTGGGATGGCCGGGATGCGGGAGCGGATCGATCAGTTGGGCGGAACGTTGGCCGTGACCAGCGAGCCGGGTAAAGGTACTCAAATCGAAGCACTCTTCCCCTGGGCGCCCCGCGCGCTCGAACGGGCCAGTACGAATAAGGTTATGCATTGACTTGTAACTTACTTCTGGTGGATGACCACTCGCTTATCAGGGCAGGCGTGCGCGCTCTGGTGCTGGATATTCCCGGCTATGCAGTTATTGGCGAGGCCAACGACGGCGCACAGTTGCTCGAAATGGTCGAGAAACTGTCCCCTGACATTGTTCTGCTGGATATTTCCATGAAGGAGACCAGCGGCCTTGAAGCCTTGCAGCGACTCAAACAAGTGCGCCCTCAAAGCAAAGTACTGATTCTGTCGATGCACACTGATCCTGCACTGATCATGCAAGCCCTGGAGTCCGGCGCTCATGGCTATTTGCTCAAAGACACCACGGCCACCGAGCTGGAACATGCCCTGGATGCCTTGCGCAACAACGAACGCTACCTGAGCCCTGCCATCGCCCACACGGTTATCAACCAGGCGCTGATCCGCAACCAGAAGCAGCAACCGGAAGTACCCGACTCACACAACCTGACGGCACGACAACTGGAAATCCTGCGACTGATTGTTCGCGGAAAATCCACCCGGGAAATCGCCAACGGCTTGGGCCTTAGTATCAAGACCGTTGAAACCCACCGCTCGCAGATCATGAAACGCCTGCAGATCTACGACGTGGCTGGCCTGGTCCTGTTCGCGGTACGCGAGCAAATCATCAGCCTGGACGATTAGCTACCGCGATGCTCGCAATAGCGGTGAATTCTCCGGCAAATGCACGCGCAATGCCGCTGGACGCGCAGAAAAACGCAAGCTGTCGCCTTCCAGAGGCTCGCCATCAAGGTTGATGTGCAGTCCTTCCGAAACCTTGATCTCGACCCAGGGCAATCGAGCGCGCACAAACATGTTGTCGATGCCAAAACCATCGGCCAGCAGGTTTTTCAAGGTCCCGATCACTTCCTGTGGCGCTGGCAAAATGCTGATGTCCAGCAAACCATCGTCCGCCAGCGCTTCCGGGCATAGCACATGCCCACCCCCCGCTTGCCGACCGTTGCCGATGCCGAGTGCCAACAGTTCGCCGCTCCAATGAAAACCTGGCCCCTGCAAATCGCCATAAGCGGCATGCAACTCACTGAAGCGTGAGAGACCGGTAAACAGGTAGGCTGCGCCGCCGAGAACTTTTTTCAACTCTTCCGATGTATTGGCCGTGACCTGACTGCCGAAACCGCCGGTGGCCATGTTCAGAAAGATTTGCCCCCCCACCTCCCCCAAATCGATAGCGTGCGGCGCAACATCCAGAAGTTCCAGTGCCAGTGCTGGCACAAGCGGCACACCGGCGGCGCAAGCAAAATCGTTGGCGGTGCCCAACGGCATCAAGACCAGACTGGCCTGATTCGGGTGCATCGACATGGCCTCGGCGATATCGCGCAAAGTGCCATCGCCGCCACCGGCAATCAGTTGCTTATAGCCTGCGCTCAACGCCTCTTCCACCAACCGCTGTGCGTCGCCCGCCTCCCAGGTCAATCGGACGGCCAGATCCCAACCCTGCTCGCGCTTGCCTTCGACGGCCGCACGAACTGCCTCATTGAGTGCCTGCTTGCCATGCAGAATCAACAGCGCCTTGCGCTCACCCATTGTTGTCGCTCCTGATTGGGATTCATTCTGGAGATGTTGACCTCACAGAGCCCTGGAAAGGTCGCAACGCATTGAGTTTTTTCGACGCGCACAGGTTTGTGTTCCTACAGGGCGGGATATTTTCTTACGACATGTGAGGAATCGGCTCAATTGACCAACCTGGACGATTGGTACACTTTGGTGTCGGCGAATCAGCCATCAACAGCAATCACACAGGGATGTGCAAGCAATGAGTAGACACCCTTCAAGGGCCTTAAAAAACACAATCAATTCGAGTTTCGGCGACCCGAAGGGCATTGATGCAAGGAGCGTTTTTCTCCATGCAAGCTCATGACATCACGTTACCGATGAGCCCGGTGATGCCGTTCTCGGAAAGCCGTGCCAATCATCAGACTGAATTCAACAAAAACGCAAAACCCGCTGGAGCAGTTGATATGGAACCTCGCGTCATTGAGCTGGAGACCCATCTGAAATACATCCGAAGAGACATGGATGAAGTGCGCAGTGACGTCAAATCCATCAAGCACAGGCTTGCCTACTCGGCTGGCGGCGCAGCAGTAGTTCTCGGGTTGTTGGGTTGGGTCGCCAATAGCCGCTTTGACCAGGTCGTGACACTTCTGGTCCGTTAAGCGTTGGACATGCACGCAAGTCCCGGCCGTTTCACCGGGCTTGCGGCAAGAGCGTGCTTTGAGGTCAGTTCAGGATTTCGCTCAGCGGAATGAACACGACATATTCACCCGAGATCAACGTCCGCCCTTCCAACACCTCAACCAAACCATCGGCCCAGGCAGCACTACGAAGTACGCCAGAGCTCTGATTCTTGTAAATGATTGCCCGGCCGTTCTCCAGGCGCCCACGCAAGTATTCTCGGCGATTGCCAGCTTTAGGCCAGTCGAACCCTGCGGGCACCTGAAACTTCAATGGCTCGACCTCTTTTACACCTTGGCGGCGCAACAGATAGGGTTTTGCCAACAAAGCAAACGTGACCAGTGTCGACGCCGGATTGCCGGGCAACCCGATCACAGGTACACCCCGGAAATGCCCGAATGTCAGCGGCTTGCCAGGTTTGATGGCGAGTTTCCAAAGCGACAGTTCGCCCGCTTCGCGCAGCGCCATGCCCAGGAAATCCGCTTCACCTACAGATACCCCTCCCGTAGAGAGGATCAAATCGACATCGTTCAACTCGCCCAAACGGGCACGGGTGATCGCCAGGTCATCAGGAAGAATGCCGGCATCGATGACTTCACAGCCCAGCCGCTGCAACCAACTGCACAGCAACACCCGATTGCTGTTGTAGATCTGTCCCGGGCCCAGGGCCTGACCCGGTTCAACCAATTCATCTCCGGTGGAGAGAACCGCAACACGAACCTTGCGAACCACGTCCAGTTCAGCACAACCCAGCGATGCCGCCAGCCCCTGTTCGATAGACCCAAGTCGCGTGCCGGCCGGCAAAATCAGTTCGCCGACCGTCGTTTCCTGACCTTGTGGCCGGATGTTTTGACCGGGGCTCATCGGTTCGATGAAACGGATCCGTTCATTTTCCAGAACCTCGGCATTTTCCTGCATTTCGACACAGTCGGCGCCTGCTGGCACGGGCGCACCGGTGAAGATTCGGGCACAAGTACCCGGCTTCAACGGTTCAGGCGCCTGACCGGCATATACCTTCTGGCTGACCACCAACGGTTCTCCCGTCCAGTCAGCAACTCGCAAGGCGTAACCGTCCATGGCACTGTTCGGCCAAGGCGGCAGATCGAGCGTCGAGACCAGGTCATCGGCGAGCACACGCCCCTGAACCTGTGCCAGCGGCAAACGTTCACGGTCGTGGATGGGCGAGGCGTCCGCCATTTCCAGCAGACGCGCCAGCGCCACCTCGACAGGCATCAGGCTACCGCTTTTACCTGGCTTACCCGCGGGATTCACAGGGTGCCGCCTGCTTCAAGTGGGCCACGAAATTGCAGGGACGATGACGAGAATCCAGCTGTTCGGCGAGAATGCCATCCCAGCCGGTGCGAACGGCATTGGTAGAACCTGGCAAGCAGCAGACCAGCGTCCCGTTGGCCAAACCGGCCAGAGCCCGGGACTGCACGGTCGAGGTGCCGATATCGGCAACGGAAATCTGCCGGAACAGTTCACCAAAACCATCCACTTGCTTATCCAACAGGCAACTCACCGCCTCCGGCGTGCTGTCGCGCCCCGTAAACCCGGTACCGCCAGTGATCAGCACCACCTGAACCACTTCATCGGCAATCCAATTGGCGACTTGCGCGCGAATTTTGTAGAGATCATCTTTAAGCAACACTCGAGCGGCCAGGTTGTGACCGGCTGCGCTCAAGCCGTCGACAAATACCTGGCCTGACGTATCGGTTTCCAGAGTTCGAGTATCGCTGACCGTCAGCACCGCGATGTTAAGCGGTGCGAACGGTACATCAGCCTTGGCTTTCATAGGCTCGTCCAGTTGTAGGAAAAACAGCTCGGTGTTATATCACAGCGCTTCAATTTTTCAGCGTCCCATGGAGACCTGCCATGACCTCGAATTCACCATTGCCACCCTGCTCCATTCTGCTCCTGGCAGGTGGTCGCGGCCAACGCATGGGCGGTCAGGACAAAGGTTTGCTGAAATGGCATGGCGAGCCGCTGATTGCGCACCTGCATCGAAAAACCCGTGGCCTGAGCGATGATTTGATCATCTCGTGCAACAGGAACCTGGACATGTACGCGCCGTATGCCGATCAGTTGGTCCATGACGACGAAGGTGATTTCCCTGGACCGTTGGCCGGGATTCGCGCGGGTCTCAAAGCTGCGCGCCACGCTCATCTGCTGGTGTTGCCGTGCGACGTACCTCGCATTAGCGCCGCCCTGCTCCAGAGCATGCGCGAAACTGCCAACCAGCATCCGGACAAACCGCTGATGCTGCGCCAGGGCGAACACTGGGAGCCGCTGCTGTGTATCATCCCGATCGCGCTTTGCGCGGCGTTCGACTCCGCATGGAATGACGGTGAACGCAGTCCGGGGCGCATTATGCGCAAGCTGGGGGCCAGCGCTCTGCAATGCGCCGAAAACGACCCTCGCCTGGCCAACCTGAATACCCCGGAACTGTTAAGCGCGCATAGCCCCGAGTCAGAACGACTCTAGCCAAGGAACTTGCGTGCGCTGTATACGTCTCAAGCTCAGTAATCAAAAGAATTCATATTTGGAGACACTCTCATGACTCAACGGATCCTCGCCACTTTCATGCTCGCCGCGGGCATCGCGACCCTCGCCGGCTGCGCATCGCCATCAGTGATTACCCTGAATGACGGTCGCGAAATCCAGGCCGTCGACTCGCCACGGTACGATGAAGAATCAGGCTTCTACGAATTCGAACAGCTGGACGGCAAGCAAACCCGCATCAACAAGGATCAGGTTCGCACCGTTAAAGAGTTGTAATCTTTGCCGCTCCGACCGGATACAAAAAGCCCGCTTAATGCGGGCATTTTCGTGGGCGGTATTTTTCACCACTGCAACGTGATAGTGCTTTCAAAGACTCTTTCCTGGCCGGTGACCGGGTCCAGAAACCGCAAGCCCTGTGCGAGCAATTTCAGCGGATTGGCATAGTCATCTTCAATGTCATTGAGCACCTGCGGATAAAACGGGTCGTTGCAGATACTTGCACCCAGCGCAGTCATGTGTACCCGCAATTGATGTTTCTTGCCCGTCACCGGGTAAAGCGCATATCGCCACAGGTCTCCGTTCTTTTCCCGAACCTCGACTGCTGTCTCGGTGTTGCAGATGCCTGGACCTTCCTGCATGCGAAAAAACGGTTCGCCATCGATGAGACGACTTTTATGAACCAATGGGAAAGACAGCTCAGGCAAGGCACGGGCGATTGCTTCGTAGCGTTTCTCGATTTGTCGTGTTGGAAATAACGACTGATACGCTGAACGGCTCTGAGGGTTAGCCGAAAACAGCACCAGCCCCGCCGTATGCCGGTCAATGCGATGCAACGGCACCAGATGAGGGTTATCCAGTCGACGAATCAGCCTGCGCAGCAGCGTCTGCTCCACGTATTCGCCAGCCGGCGTCACTGGCAGAAAGTGCGGCTTGTCTGCGACGACCAAGTGCTCGTCGGCATAGAGAATCGTCTCGAATACCGGGATCGGCTTCTCGTCCGGCACCTCACGAAAATAATGAATCCGCAGGCCTTCCTTGTAGGGTAGATCAACCGTGATCGGCATTCCGTGCCCGTCCAGCACCCGACCACGCGCCACTCTGTCCAGCCATTGGTCACGGCCGATAGCGCTGAAGTGTTCGCACAGGCAATCGATGACGGTCTGCCACGAACCAGGCGGCAGGTAGAGTGTGCTGGCCTGGTTGTGTGCCGCAGAAAAAGTTGAAGTGGACATACGAACGTTCTGACCCTCGATACAAGCCGGCATTATCCAACAGCAGCCGAGTCGAACCTAGCAGAGAATCCTCATGCTGGAATTTGTGCGCGCGCCGCCGCTTCGGTGAACTCCTTGAGCCAGCGCAATACATCGACGGCTTCCCAGCGAGCAGGATCGTAAAGCGCGTACAACAACCCCTGATAGCCCACGACATCCAGCTGCCGGTGGTAACCCGCACGCTGGAACAACGCCTCGATTTCGGCAAAACAGGTATTGAAATGCACTTTATTGAAGGGCGTTTTGCCTTCCGTCACCAGACCGTCCAGACGCAATTCGAGGACGGCCTCGCGCACAACATCGACCGACATCCGGTTCACGCTGTTTTTCAGTTGTTCGACATTGACCACGATTTATCCCTCTCATACCCCGAACCGCCTGCCCATCCCCGAAAACCCGGGATGGAATGGCAGTATTACGAATAGCTGTATGCGCATACAGTATCCGAAGAGTATCGATTAAGCCAAGGGGATCAATCGCAAAGTTCGACGGGCGGGACCGCCGACCACACAAAAAACGCTTAACGCAAGAACGCCACTACCTCATCGGCACTGAATGGCCACCCCAATTCAGCGCCGGTATCGACTCGTCGCAACACCGGAATGCGCAGGCTGTAGGCGGCGAACCAGGTTTCGTCGTCAGCAATATCGACCAGCTCGACCAACAGGCCACGTTCGACAAACTCCATCAGCATGGCTTCGGCGACTTCACAGAGGTGGCACCCAAGAGTGCCGAACAGCTGACATTCAGGAAGCATGTGCGCTCAACCGAAAAAATTAAGTGTCTATTCTAGGCCTGCCCTGAAAAACCGTCGAGCCGTTGAATCTTCTGCTCAGGAGGATGAATCGCAAGGGCGGGCGGTATAACCCTGATGCAAATCAGTCGCCGCTCGTGCCATTTAAGCAATGCTCACGTTTTTTTTGCTTCTACGCTTGAGTAGCCAGTGTCTATCAGCGGAGTTATTCGTGTTTGCCAATCTCTTGATAATCCTCGTTTCCTCTCTGGTGGTCATCGCGCTGTTCCAGCGCCTGCGATTGCCACCGGTTCTGGGCTATCTGTGCGTTGGGTTGATGATTGGTCCGACCGCCTTCGACTGGGTGAATGAAAGCGAAGGGTTGCCATACCTTGCCGAGCTCGGTGTGGTGTTCCTGCTGTTCTCGCTCGGTCTCGAGTTTTCCTTGACGAAAATGATCGCATTACGCCGTGTGGTGTTTGGTCTTGGCAGTTTGCAAGTGCTGGTCAGCGGACTCTTGCTGGGTGTTTTGTTGATAATGTTCGGGATGCCGACCACACCTGCTTTATTACTGGGCGCGGGACTGTCGCTGTCGTCCACCGCCATTGTCAGCAAGGAGTTGAGCAGCCTCGGCGAAATTTTCAGCAGTCATGGCCAGAATGCCATCGCGGTACTGCTGTTCCAGGACGTTGTGGCCGTCTTGCTGCTGACCCTGGTGCCCGTGTTCGCCGGCAGCAGCGATCAAGCCTGGTACTGGGCGCTGCCCCTGACACTGGTAAAAACCGTGGTGTTGTTTGGTGGTCTGATGCTGGTCAGTCGCTGGCTGCTGCCACGGTTGTTCCACGAAGTCGCTGCTGCCCGTTCTCCCGAACTGTTCGTACTGCTGGCGCTGGTCATTGTTCTGCTGACCGCCTGGCTGACTCACTTGCTGGGCCTTTCCCCGGCCTTGGGCGCGTTTCTCGCCGGCATGCTGTTGGGTGAAAGTCATTACCGACACCAGGTCGAGGCGGATATCCGTCCGTTTCGCGACATTCTGCTCGGGGTGTTCTTCGTCAGCATTGGCATGCTCATCGACTTGAATTTGTTTGCCAGTCACGCCCCGCTGATCCTCGCTATGACACTGGGGTTACTGCTGATCAAGGGCATCGTGATGGCGCTGTTGGTCAAATGGCGTGGCAGCGATGGCGAAACCGCCTGGCGCAGCGGCATGGCACTGGCCCAGGGGGGAGAGTTCTGCTTTGCACTGATGGCGCAAATGCAACAAAACGATCTGATTCCCGCACAACTTAGCGGCCTGCTGCTGGCCGCCACCTTCTGTTCGATGCTGGTCACGCCACTGATGCTACGTGCGGCCCCGACTATTGCCAAGCGCCTGCACCGCAAGTCCAACAGGGAAGCAAAACTTGAAGAAATCAGCGCCTTGAACGCAGAGCTCGACAAGCATGTCGTCATTTGTGGTTACGGTCGCGTTGGTCAGTCCATCGGTCGCTGCCTGCGCCAACAGCAACAACCTTACATTGCGCTGGACCACGATTCGGTACGGATCGAAGAAGCGGCCGTCAGCGAAAGCTGCGTACATTACGGAGACTCCCGACGCGGCGAACTGCTGGAGGCCGTCGGGTTGGCGCGCGCCAAACTGCTGGTGATCGCCGTGGACCAGGCTGAAATCGCGCTGGAGATCCTCAAGGAGGCCCGCCGGCTCAATTCAAGTGTGCCGATTCTGGTCCGCACCCGGGACGACAGTCAGCTGGCCGAATTGAAAGAGGCCGGCGCCAACGAAGTCGTGCCCGAATTGCTGGAGTCCAGCCTGATGCTCGCCTCCCATGCGCTGATCATGCTGGGACTACCCGCCCATCAGGTACAGGAACGAGTCGATCAGATACGGCACGATCGCTACCGGATGCTCCACGGTTTCTATCCCGGGGCTGTAGATGAAGAGAACTGATTCAGTCCTGACTGACGGCGCCAATCTTGTGCACCGACAAATCCGCGCCGTAATACTCTTCTTCCTGGCTCAAGCGCAGCCCGTGAAACGCCTTGATCGTCCCATACACGGCAAAGCCACCGGCCAGCGCCACGACCACACCCAAAGAGGTTCCGATCAACTGGCTGATCAGGCTCACCCCACCCAAACCGCCCAGCGCGGTCTGACCAAAAATGCCGCACGCGATGCCACCCCACGCACCACACAGACCGTGCAACGGCCACACACCCAGCACATCGTCGATGTGCCATTTGCCCTGCGCCGCGGTAAAACACCAGACAAACAGCGCGCCAGCGATGCCCCCCGTCACCAGCGCACCCACCGGGTGCATCAGGTCGGAGCCAGCGCAAATGGCCACCAGACCGGCCAATGGGCCGTTATGCAGGAAGCCAGGGTCATTGCGTCCGACAATCAGCGCCGCCATGGTTCCGCCGACCATGGCCATCAACGAATTCACCGCCACCAGTCCGCTCACGCCTTGCAGCGTCTGAGCGCTCATGACGTTGAAGCCAAACCAGCCGACAATCAGGATCCACGAACCCAACGCAAGAAATGGAATGCTCGACGGCGCAAACGCCACCAGACGACCGTCGCGATAGCGCCCCTGTCTTGGCCCGAGCAACAACACCGCCGCGAGCGCCAGCCAGCCGCCCATGGCGTGAACCACTACCGAACCTGCAAAATCATGGAAGCTGGCCCCCACATGGACCAGCAACCAGGCTTGCAAACCAAAATTGCCATTCCAGATCATGCCTTCAAAGAAGGGGTAGATGCACGCCACGATCAGCGCTGTCGCACACAACTGCGGGACAAACCTGGCGCGCTCGGCAATGCCGCCGGAAATGATCGCCGGAATGGCCGCGGCGAAGGTCAGCAAAAAGAAGAATTTCACCAGTGCGTAACCATGGTCGGCGTTGATCACCGCTGCCGGTTGCAGGAAGGTAACGCCATAGGAAATCCAATAGCCTATAAAGAAGTAGGCCAGGGTCGAAATGGCGAAGTCGCTGAGAATCTTCGACAAGGCGTTGACCTGGTTCTTTTGCCGAACCGTGCCAACCTCAAGAAAGGCGAAACCGGCGTGCATGGCCAACACCATGACTGCGCCGATAAGGATGAACAATGTATTGGAGCTGTGGACCAGACTGTCCACCGCGCTTTGCAGATTTTCCATGGAGTTTGGCAGACCTTAAGGCTGAAAAAAGCACCAAAGCAGTTCGCGCAGGCAAACGATGCACCAGTTTGCGGCTCACCTGGATCGAATCACTGATCCCTGCGAACCGTTTTGGCGCATAGAAGCGTCACCCTCGCGCGAGTTTTGATTGTTTGCGTCAGGGCTTTACTGAAATCATGCCCGGCAACAGCGCATCAGCACCGGCAAACGCACCACGACACAGCAAAAGTTGTACCAGTCATTTGTAATGAACCTTCGCGCAAGGCTCATACTCGAACCCATCAGAAGCCACAGACGGAGATCCACCCATGGCCAGCATCAAGGCAAAGACTGCTCAAGAAATCCTGATGAACGATTTTCAGACTCTGGTCAGCGACACCGAACGGTTGCTGGAACACACCGCCACCCTGGCCGGTGATCAGGCTGATGAGCTGCGTAACCAGATCCACGACAGCCTGTTGCGTGCCCGGGAAACCTTGAAGTTGACCGAAGAGTCATTGAAAGAGCGCGGCCAGGCAGCGGTCACCGCGACCGAGGATTATGTTCAGGCCAACCCATGGCAATCGGTCGGGATCGCCGCCGGGGTGGGCTTCCTGATTGGCCTGCTGGCTTCTCGGCGCTGATATGTCTATCGGCGAATCCAGCTCGTCTGCGACGGGCACAAGCGCTACATCGCGACGCCTGGGCGCCGCTTTTCTTGGACTGTTGCACAGCCATGTCGAACTGTTCGGCATCGAGTTGCAGGAACAAAAAGCGCGCACCGTAAGCCTGCTGCTGTTTGCGGGCCTGGCGCTGGTCTTTGCATTACTGCTGCTGGTGGGGTTGTCGACACTGGTGTTGATCGTGTTCTGGGACACTTATCGCCTGGCCGCCATCATCGGGCTCTGCGTGTTCTATACCTTGGCCGCCATATTCTGTGGGCTGCGTTTGAAAGCAGCGGTCTTCGATGAGTCCTCGCCTTTCCATGGCACCCTGCAAGAATTGGCCAACGATCGGGAGCGTCTGCTGCCATGAGCCTGCCTGAACTGCCTCATAACAGCTCGCGCGCGGAAATGCGCAAGGCGTTGATTCGCCTGCGCATGGAAATGCACCGTCAGGAAATTCGCCATGAATCCAGGGAACTGCTGCTGCCCTTGCAGCGGATGCGCGGTATGACGCAAAACCTGCAGGAGAATTTTGGCATCAAGCATGCTCCGCTCTGGGGCGTGGCGGCTGTCACTTTGCTGGGCTTCCTGACCGGCAAAGGCGCCAGACGCGGTGGCGTCAGCAGCCTGACTCGCCTGGTACGGCTGGGCACCAGCCTGGCGCCCTTGATCAAACTGGTCCTGCAAAGCAATTCACGTAAAGACTGAATAGCATGCTTGCAACACCCGCGGGACGAACCTCTTTATCGAGAGGTTCGATCCTGTGTGTCCATCGACATCGACGCCGCCGGGCGCCAGTTCCACTTGCAGGCACCGGCGCGAACCCGGAAGCTAAGGGCTCAGTCACCTGACGGAGAGACCCGCCTTGGATTGGCAAACCCTGCTTACCCGCGAACGCCTCGGAAAACCTCTGCACAGCCCGGAAGAACTCGGCCGCAGCCCTTTCCATAAAGACCATGACCGCATTATTTTCTCAGGCGCTTTTCGCAGGCTTGGACGCAAGACCCAAGTCCATCCGGTCACCAGCAACGATCATATCCATACGCGCCTGACCCACTCACTGGAAGTCAGCTGCGTCGGCCGCTCACTGGGCATGCGTGTGGGCGAAACCATTCGCGACGCCCTGCCCGACTGGTGCGACCCGAGCGATCTGGGAATGGTGGTGCAATCGGCCTGCCTGGCCCATGACATTGGCAACCCACCCTTCGGCCACTCCGGCGAAGACGCCATCCGACACTGGTTCCAGCAGGCCGCAGGCCGTGGTTGGCTGGATGCCATGAGCGAAGTCGAACGCAACGATTTCCTCAATTTCGAAGGCAACGCCCAAGGCTTCCGGGTGCTCACTCAGCTTGAGTACCATCAGTTCGACGGTGGCACGCGGCTGACGTATGCCACGCTGGGTACGTACCTGAAGTATCCCTGGACGGCGAAGCACGCGGACTCACTGGGTTACAAAAAGCACAAGTTCGGCTGTTATCAGAGCGAACTGCCGTTGCTGGAGCAGATCGCTCACAAACTCGGCCTGCCACAACTGGAAGAGCAGCGCTGGGCGCGCCATCCATTGGTGTACCTGATGGAAGCCGCCGATGACATCTGCTACGCGCTGATCGACCTGGAAGACGGTCTGGAAATGGAGTTGCTGGAATACGCCGAAGTCGAGTCTTTGCTACTCAACCTTGTGGGCGACGACCTTCCGGAAACCTATCGCCAACTCGGTCCACTGGATTCGCGGCGTCGCAAACTGGCCATCCTGCGGGGCAAAGCCATCGAACACTTGACCAATGCTGCGGCGCGCGCCTTCGTCGAACAACAGGACGCCCTGTTGGCCGGCACACTGCCCGGTGATCTGGTGGAGCACATGCATGGCCCGGCCAAGCGTTGCGTCTTGAATGCCAAAGACATGGCCAGAAAAAAGATTTTCCAGGACAAACGCAAGACGCTGCATGAAATCGGCGCCTACACCACGCTGGAAATTCTTCTGAACGCGTTTTGCGGAGCGGCGCTGGAACAACACAACGGTCGAACGCCCTCGTTCAAAAGTCGTCGCATCCTTGATCTATTGGGGAACAATGCACCCGATCCTCGCGGGCCTTTGCATACGTCTTTCTTGCGCATGATCGACTTCATCGCCGGTATGACCGACAGCTACGCCAGTGAAATGGCCCTGGAAATGACCGGTCGTTCAAGCCGCGGGTGAATCCCCCTCGACCAGCTGTTCAGATTGCCTGAAGAGCTGGTTGATGTTCACTCGCAAACAGAATCGCCCTACATCGTGCGCAGCGCTGGCTGATCGACTGCCTGCCCTGCTGGCGCAATAATCACCGTCCACTCTGCTCGACACATGAAGCATGAAAAATGTCAGGTTCAAACACGATTGGCGCATCTTGCTGGTGGAAGATCATCCCTTTCAGCTCAAAGCGACCCAATGCCTGCTAGAGAGTTATGGCTTCACCCAACTCACCGCCTCGGACAGTGCCGCGAGCGCTTTACGCCGGATGCTCGAGTCTTCACAGCCCTTCGACATTCTTCTGTGTGATCAATGCCTGCCGGATCTCCCGGGCCTTGATTTGATCGAGTTCGCCAGCCACCAGGGAATGATCAAGCAAGCGATACTTCTAAGCAGTCTGACACCCCGAGAACTGGACGAGCTCAAAAAAACAGCCGACGAACATGATCTCCCCTTACTGGGTTACTTGATAAAACCATTGCAACAATCAGATTTTAGAAATCTGTTGACCCTGGCCTCACTATAAGTCCTTTAATCCAACACACTTAATACACTAACTATAGATTTAGAGTCCGGCTCACACATATAACATATCCATTGATCTTCATTAAAAACCTAGTTGAGGTGTAGTCCATATCCTCTTTGATTGTAGGATTTGTCCTATATCACTGCTATCGGCTTGTCAGTTCATGCGCCCCCTCAACTATCTGAGCTAAGGTGCGCGCTTTATTTGAGCTCGCATGGGATCTGATTATGAACTCCGTATTTATTGTCGACGATCACCCCGTTATCCGTCTTGCCGTCCGAATGTTGCTCGAACATGAGGGGTATAAAGTCGTCGGCGAAACTGATAATGGGGTCGACGCCATGCAGATGGTTCGCGAATGCATGCCGGACCTGGTGATTCTCGACATCAGCATTCCCAAACTGGATGGACTGGAAGTCCTCTCGCGTTTCAACGCCATGTGCACCCCGTTAAAAACGCTGGTGTTAACCGCTCAGTGCCCGACACTGTTCGGTATTCGCTGCATGCAATCCGGTGCCTCGGGGTATGTATGCAAACAGGAAGACCTCAGTGAACTGGTGAGTGCAATCAAAGCGGTGCTCTCGGGCTACAACTACTTTCCCAGCCAGGCATTGAACCCTGTCCGTAGCGATGACTCGCGATACGCCGATCTGGAACTCTTCAAGTCGGTCAACGACCGGGAGTTGATGGTATTGCAACTGTTTGCACAAGGTCGCACCAATAAGGAAATTGCCAAGGGCATGTTCCTGAGCAACAAGACGGTCAGCACCTATAAAAAGCGCCTGATGCAAAAACTCAAAGCCAAATCACTGGTTGAACTCATCGATATGGCAAAACGTAACGCCTTAGTGTGAGAGACCGGATGCCCAGTCGTTTAAAGGACTATCTAATACTGATAACCGCAGGCTTTTGTCTGAGCCCCTCAGTGTCTGCGGCACATTCCGCCAGCGAACATTTCACCTTGCTCAGTCGATCAATGGTCGGGCACATGGAAGTCCAACTGGATTCATCACAACGACACTGGATCAACAATAAACGTGAACTGATCCTCGGTACTTCAGCCCCCGACTACCCGCCATTCGACCTGACGCAAAGTGGCAACGACTATGAAGGCTTCACCGCCGATTATGCGGGAATCCTTGGCAAGGCCACCGGCCTGCCAGTCAAGGTTCAGCGCTATGCCTCCCGGGAAGACGCGATCGGGGCACTGGAAAGCGGCGCAGTCGACATGCTCGGCAGTGCCAACGGATTCGAGGCACGTAACGCCAATATTGTGCTTTCAGCACCTTACGCCGCGGATCAACCTGTTCTGGTGACACGGGAAGGAGAAACCCGATCCCTGACCGATGGCCTTGCCGGGTTGCGATTGAGCATGGTGTACCACTATTTGCCCATGGAAGAAGTCAAAGCCCTGTATCCAAAGGCGATCATCACGTCCTACCCCTCTTACCAGAATGCAATCAACGCCGTTGCTTTCGACCAGGCCGATGTCTTTCTTGGCGACACCATTTCCACCCATTACCTGATCAACAAGGGCTACCTGAACAACATCCGGATGGCGAACTTCGGTAAGCACGAAGTCCACGGCTTCAGTTTTGCCGTGCACAGGAACAACCCGGACCTTCTTGGGATTATCAACGCGATACTGATTGCCACGCCCACCAGCGAGCGAGAAAACATCGCCAAGCGCTGGAGTGCCGGCAGTGACATTCTTCTCACCGATCACAAGCTGCAACTGACCGGTCGCGAAGAACGCTGGCTGGCGCAACATCCGGTCGTGCGCGTAGTGGTCAATGAAGCGTTTGCGCCGCTGACGTTTTTCGATAATGACGGCAACTTTCGGGGAGTCACCGCCGACCTGCTGGAGCTGATCAGGTTACGCACCGGACTGCGCTTCGAGATCCATCGAACTCGAAGCGATGACGAGATGATCGAGCGAGTCAGTCACCATCAGGCCGACCTGATTGCCGCGCTGCTACCCAGCACACAACGTGAAACGCTGCTGAACTTCAGCCGTCCCTATCTGGAAAACTCCTTTGTCCTGCTGACGCGCAAAGGGGCTGGCAGCTCGACAAACCTCACACAGTTTTCAGGCAAGCGCCTGACGATTGCCCAAGGTAACCCGATGGTGGATTACCTGCGCCATCAGTATCCGCACATCAGTCTGATCGAAACACCGGACACCTTCAGTGCGGTGCAACTAGTTGCAGAGGGCCAGGCTGACGGTGCGATCAATTCACTGGTGATCGCCAACTACTTTGTTTCATCCAGAATCTTCGAAGACACCCTTCAGATCACTTCCACTCTTGGCACTCAGCAGGCGGCGTTCTCTTTGGCGACCGGGCGTGATGCCAAGGAATTGAGTGCCATCCTCGACAAGGCGCTGCTGAGCATTACCCCGGAAGAGTTGGGCATCATCAACAGCCGCTGGCGGGGTTACGCGTCGACTTCGCAAAACACCTGGCAAAGCTATCACCGGGTGTTCTATCAGGTGGTCCTGGGGGTAGGCGTGCTGCTGCTGATTTCCATTGCCTGGAACGCTTACATGCGTCGTCAGATAAAACAGCGTCAGTCGGCCGAGCTCGCGCTGAATGATCAACTTGAGTTCATGCGGTCGCTGGTCAATGGAACGCCGCATCCAATCTACGTGCGTGATCGGCAGGGGTTACTGCAAAGCTGCAACGACAGTTACCTGGAGGCCTTTAGTGCGAAATACGAAGACGTGATCGGCAAAAGCGTCATTGAGGGCAAGATGAGCAATGCTTTCGAAGCGCGTGAATACGAGACGGATTACCAGCGCGTCATGAGTGAAGGGATACCGCTGATTCTCGATCGCACGCTGCACATCGGCAATCGCCAGATGACGATTTATCACTGGGTTTTGCCTTACCGGGACTCAAGCGGTGAAGTGCAGGGCATCATCGGCGGCTGGATCGATATCAGCGAACGGCGACAACTGTTCGATGAACTTCGCGCCGCAAAGGAACGTGCCGATGAAGCGAACCGGGCCAAAAGCACCTTCCTGGCGACCATGAGCCATGAAATTCGCACCCCGATGAATGCAATCATCGGCATGCTGGAACTGACCCTCAAACGTATCGAAGCGAATCATCCAGACCGACCCGCCATCGACGTCGCCTACAACTCGGCAAGAGACCTGCTGGAACTGATCGGGGACATTCTTGATATTGCGCGAATCGAATCCGGGCACCTGAGTTTGAACCCGGAACGCGTCAACCTGGGCGAAACGATGGCTTCGGTGGTCAGGATCTTCGACGGCCTTGCCCGCCAGAAAAACCTGCGCCTGCTGCTCGACTTCAACCCTGCCCAAATGCCAACCGACGTCCTGTTAGACCCGATGCGCTTCAAGCAGGTGCTGTCCAATCTGGTCAGCAACGCCATCAAGTTTACCGAACAAGGTCAGGTCCGGATTGTGAGTGAGTTGCATGCCACTGACGAAACCGATCGGGTTTTGTTGCGTTTGCAGGTTCAGGACAGCGGAATCGGCATCAGCGAACAGGATCAACAGCGCCTGTTCGAACCCTTCGCTCAGGCGACCCATAGCGCGCAGTCGACTCGTGGGGGGGCGGGGCTGGGTCTGGTGATCAGCCGCACGTTGTGCGAGATGATGGGTGGCAGCCTGCAATTGCGCAGTCAGCCCGGTGTCGGTACTCAGGTCGAGATTTCGCTGCAAATGGCCACGTTGCCGCCCGAGCCGGTAACGAACACCGCCGAAGCGCCTGTTCCCCCCACCTCATCCCCCTTGAATGTCCTGGTGGTCGATGATCACCCGGCCAATCGCTTGCTCATGTGTCAGCAACTGGAGTTTCTGGGGCACCACTACTGCGCTGAAACGGATGGCCAGACCGGGCTGGATGCATGGAAAAACGGAGGGTTCGATCTGGTGATTGTCGATTGCAACATGCCTGTCATGAACGGCTATGAACTGGCCCGTCTGATTCGCCAACACGAACGGCAACAGCCGCGCGCGGCCTGCACCTTGCTGGGCTTCACCGCCAACGCGCAGCCGGAAGAAATACAGCGCTGCAAAAAGGCCGGAATGGACGACTGCCTGTTCAAGCCCCTCAGCTTGATGGCGTTGAGGCACTGGATTGAGCGCATCAAACCGATCGCCCGCGAGCCGGCATTCAGCCTCGAAGGGTTGCAACTGCTGACCGGCGGCAATCCGAAGCTGGACCAGCGTTTGTTGTCCGAACTGCTGAACAGCAATCGACTGGACCGCCAGGAATTGCTGGCGCTATCACAATGCAAAGACCGCCAGTCGTTCCTGGACGTCGCTCACAAAATCAAGGGCGCGGCCCGCATCGTCCAGGCGAGTCGAGTGATCGACAGTTGTGAGGCACTCGAAAGCGCCTGCCATGACGTTTTCCACCCCGAAGATGTCGCCAATTGCACCAAGGCGATAGAGCTCACCATGCTCGAACTGGAGCAGGCATTGCAGCAACAAATAGGGCACAACGACCGAAGCAGAAAGAAAGAGCCTTAACTATGCTTGAGCGCTGAGCAGTGTGTTAACCATCACGGAGAGACCAGTAATGTCCAGCCCACTGCGCACCGATCAACGACGGCTTCCGCTGCACGTCCATATCAGCGTGATGTTTACTTTCCTGCTGCTGCTCACGGGCGTGGTGCTGGGCATTTTTAATTACCACCAAACCACGCAGATCATCCTGTCCAGCAGCGAAAAACTGTTCAACCGCATCGAGCAGGATGTCCGGCTGGACCTGCAAGGCACCTATGAACCGATTCGCCACCTGTTGAGCTTGTTGGTGGACAACCCGGCAACCGAGGCGCCCGCGCTGGAGCAACGACTCGCACTGCTCAAGCCCTTTAGCCAGTCGCTCAAAAGCAATCCCAACCTGGCCTCGCTGTACCTGGGATACAGCAATGGCGACTTTTTCATGGTACGCCCCCTGCGAACCCCGGCCCTGAGAACACTCACTAATGCCCCGGACTCGGCGGCCTATCAAGTCTGGAGCATTGAGCGTCCGGCTAGCGGTGAGAAAGCGCGGTCCCTGTCACTGTTTTTTGATCAGAAGCTGGCCCTCATCAACCGCCAGGATAACCCCGACGAAACCTACGATCCGCGCACTCGCGCCTGGTTTACCAGCGCGCGCCGCGATGAAGGCCAGATCACGACCGAACCTTATGTGTTTTTCTCCACCCACAATGTCGGCACCACCCTCGCCCTGCGCAGTGGCGAGAACGCGGTAATGGGCGCCGACCTTACCCTCGCCGAACTCTCCGCGACGCTGGCCAAGCATGTGGTGACGCCGCATACCGAGATCGTCCTCTTCGATAGCAAGGGCAATGCCGTTGCCTACCCCGATAGCAGCAGGCTGATCGTCGACGACCAGACTGCACGCTTGATCAAGGCGACCGATTTGAACCCGGCACTCGCTGCCTTGCTCACCCATCCACCCGAAGGTAATCGCCTGGATGCGGCCGGTCGCCAATGGATCGTGGCCCGCAGCAGCATGCAGGAAGGCGGGCCTGAAGGATTGCAGCTGGCGCTGTTGGTGCCGGAAGATGAATTGCTCGTCGATGCCTACCGCATGCGCTGGCAAGGGGCGCTGGTGACGTTGGCCACGTTGCTGTTGTGCCTGCCGCTGGGTTGGCTTACCTCGAGGATTCTGGTCAAGCCCCTGCGCGCACTGGTGCAGGAAGCCGATGCGATCCGCAGTTTCGATTTCAACTTTCCCGTCAGCCGGCGCTCGCCAGTACTTGAAGTTGACCAATTGAGCGTGTCGATGGCGCGCATGAAGGACACCCTGGCGAGCTTTTTCCAGATCACTGACAGCTTGAGCGCCGAGACCCGTTTCGCCCCACTGCTGCAACGAGTGTTGTTCGAAACCGTGAAAATCGGGCAGGCCCAGGCGGGTCTGATCTACCTGCGCGAACAGGATGGCGATCGCATGGAGCCTCATGGTCTGGTGATCAACGATACCTCCCAGGCGTTGCAGGCGTTCGGCATTGAAGGCCACAAACTTCATGACCCACAGAGCCCTCAGTGGATGCAGCAGTTGTCGAGCGCCGACAACGTCGTCACTAGCCTGGGCTACGAAAATGCCGCCGACCTGCAAAAAGTGATGCTCGTACTGGAATGCCCACGGGTTCATCTGATCGGCATCCGGTTGCACAATCGGCATAACGAAACCGTAGGCCTGCTGATCTTCCTGTTGGCCGACAGCGGCACACAAAGCGACCTGGAAAAGCTTCGTCCTGACCGCATCGCGTTTCTCCAGGCAGTGTCCGGCGCAGCGGCGGTGAGTATTGAAAGCCAGCGCCTGCAGGCCAGACAAAAACAGCTGCTGGACTCCTTTATTCAACTGCTGGCTGGCGCCATCGATGCCAAGAGTCCTTACACCGGTGGGCATTGTCAGCGGGTGCCCGCGTTGACGCTGATGCTCGCTCAGGCTGCCGCCGCCAGTCAGGAGCCGGCCTTCAGTGGCTATCAGCCCACGGAAGATGAATGGGAAGCCCTGCACATTGCCGCCTGGCTACACGATTGCGGCAAGGTCACGACCCCTGAGTACGTGGTCGACAAAGCCACCAAACTTGAAACCCTGAACGACCGCATCCACGAAATCCGCACGCGTTTCGAAGTGCTCAAGCGCGATGCCTGGGTCAACTACTGGCAGGCCATCGCCCAGGGCGGCGACGAACGCCAGCTTAGCGAATTGCGCGATACTCGCCTGGCAGAACTGGATGATGATTTTGCCTTCATCGCCCACTGCAATCTGGGCGGCGAGGCCATGGCTGAATCCGACCTGCAACGTTTGCGCAGCATTGCTGAACGCACCTGGACCCGAACCCTGGATGATCGGCTCGGGGTTTCATGGGAGGAGAATCGCCGCCAGTCACGTACTCCGGCGCCGACGCTACCGGTCAGCGAGCCATTGCTGGCGGACAAACCCGAGCACGTGTTCGAACGCGCCGAAAGCGAGCTGATCCCGGCTGATAACCCATGGGGTTTCAAACTCGATGTACCGCACTACAAGTACAACCGCGGCGAACTCTACAACCTGAGCATTACCCGAGGCACGCTGACGCGCGAGGAGCGTTACATCATCAATCATCACATGGTGCAAACGATCCTGATGCTCAGCCACCTGCCCTTCCCCGCGCACCTCAACAACGTCGCGGAAATCGCCGGCGGCCATCACGAGAAAATGGACGGCACCGGTTATCCAAAACAATTGAAACGAGAAGAAATGAGCCTGCCGGCGCGGATGATGGCGATTGCCGATATTTTCGAAGCGCTGACCGCTGCCGACCGCCCCTACAAGAAGGCCAAAACCCTGAGCGAAGCGCTGGGCATCATGGCCTTCATGTGCCGTGACGCCCACATTGACCCAGAGCTGTTCGGGCTATTCATCAACTCACAAATCTATTTGCAGTACGCGAAACGATTTCTCGATCCGGCGCAGATTGACGCCGTCGACTCGTCAAGCCTGCTGGCCAAGGCAGGCCTGCCAGCGTGATCAGCAATCGGTCAGGCGCAGGAATATCGCTGCCAACCGTTCGATACCGGCCTGATCTTCAGCGGTAAAACGCGCAAGCTTCGGGCTGTCGAGGTCCAGCACACCGATCAATCGACCGTCCTTGACCAAGGGCACCACCAACTCGCTGTTCGACGCACTGTCACAAGCGATGTGACCGGGAAATGCGTGCACATCTTCAACAAGCTGGGTCTGCAATGTTGCCGCTGCTGTGCCGCACACCCCCCTGCCGAATGGAATGCGTACACAAGCGATCTGGCCCTGGAACGGACCGAGCACCAGTTCTTCATTGCGATTGAGGTAGAAACCGGCCCAGTTCAAGTCATCGAGCTGGTTGAACAGGAATGCCGAGAACTGTGCCGCATTGGCAATGAAATCACGCTCATCGGCCAGCAATGATTCCAGCTGCGCCCACAACATGCCGTAACCATCCAGCCCTTGGCCGCTCTTCTGTAAATCAATCATGCTTTGTGCTCCAACAGCTTGAGCCCGACCCAATAGCGGGCAAATTGATAAGCGCAACGTCCATTGCGATTGCCTCGGCCGCCGGCCCAACGCACCGCGAGGATGTCCAGTGCTTCGTCACGCTGCCACTCAAGGCCGGCCTTGCCGGCCAGTTGACCGATCCAGTGTTCAACGACGTTGAGGAAATGTTCCTGAGTAAATGGATAAAACGACAACCACAAGCCGAAGCGGTCCGACAACGCGATCTTGTCTTCCACTGCCTCGCTGGGGTGCAGTTCGCCGTCGACGCGCTTCCAGTTTTCGTTATCACTTTCCTTCTCCGGTACCAAATGGCGACGGTTGGAAGTGGCGTACAGCAAAACGTTGTCCGGCGCTTGCTCGAGGGAACCGTCGAGTACACTCTTGAGCACGCGATAGTCGCCCTCACCCGACTCAAACGACAGGTCATCGCAGAACAGCACAAAGCGCTGCGGCAACTTGGCGATCTGCTCGACCACTCGCGGCAAGTCGGCCAAGTGATCGCGCTCGATCTCGATCAGGCGCAGGCCGGCGTTGGCGTGCTCGGCCAGCAAGGCACGCACCAGCGACGATTTACCGGTGCCGCGCGAGCCCCAGAGCAAGGCGTGGTTGGCCGGCATGCCGTCGAGGAACTGTTGGGTATTTCGACCCAACTGCTCCAATTGACGATCCACGCCGATCAGGTCGGACAGGCGCATGTCGAGGCTGACGTGCAGCGGCAACAGAAAACCGCTGCGCCCCTCTCGTTGCCAGCGCGCCGCCAGGCACTGATTCCAGTCGATGGCTTGCCGGTGGGCCGGCAACAGCGGTTCGATACGGGCCAGGACGGCATCGGCGCGTTCAAGAAAAGCATTCAATCGGGCGTCCACGTCTTCTCCTCGGGCACGTTCACAGTAATGATGGCGATACAGCGACGACTACACAGCGTTCGGTGCCCGGTTCATCCCAGGCTCAGGGGTTCGCGAGAACATCGGAATCCATGCATGATCGACTATGCTTGAGCAGCGAAAGGAAACGGAAGTGGTTCAACACCCCATGGATATCAAATTCACCCACCGGCTGTCATACAAGCAAGCCCGGCTGACTGTGCTGGTCGGTTTCATTCTGGGCACGCTGCTCAGCCTGCTGCAAATAGGCATCGATTATGCCAGCGAAGACGCCTCCATCAACCGCGAAATATTGTCTTTGCTGGAAATCAGCCACAACCCAGCCTCACGCATCGCCTACAACATCGACGCCGAACTCGCCCAGGAACTAGCCATGGGCCTGATGCGCTCGCCGGCAATCATCGGCGCGAAACTGACCGACAACAACAATGTCGTGCTCGCCAGCGTCAAGCGCCCGGGTCTGCAAAGCGGTTATCGAGTGATCAGCGACTTCCTGTTTGGGGCCAACCGGCAGTTCGAAGACCGCCTCTTTCTCGATCATCTGCCTGACGAATCCCTTGGGACCTTGCAACTTGAAGTCGATACCTATGCCTTCGGCAGCCGCTTCCTGCGTCGGGCCGAGGTGACGCTACTCAACGGTTTTGCGCGAAGCCTGATCCTGACAGGCATTCTTCTGGCGCTGTTCTACGTGATGCTGACCAAGCCCTTGGTGCGGGTCATTCGCGAACTCAGTGGCCGCGATCCGCGTAGCGCGCAGCCGACCTGGCTGGAATACCCGGCGGGGCATGAACACGACGAAATCGGTGTGTTGGTCAAAGTCGCCAACCAACAATTCGAAAACATCGCCACCGAAATCCAGCAACGACGCAACGCCGAAAACCGCCTGACCGACTACCTCAGTCAACTCGAAAACATCGTCTCGGCACGCACAGCGGAACTCAAGGCGATCAATGCCCGGCTCAGCCAATCCAATCAGGAACTGGAAACCGCTCGCACCACCGCCATCGAGATGGCAGAAGCACGCTCGGTATTTCTGGCCAACATGAGCCATGAAATTCGCACCCCCCTTAACGGCCTGTTGGGGATGATCGCGTTGTCGCTGGACGGTCCACTTACGGCCGAGCAACAGCAACAACTGTCGATTGCCCATGACTCGGGCAAAGTGCTGGTGGAACTGCTCAACGATATTCTCGACCTGTCCAAGTTCGATGCCGGTCAGCTGGAACTCGAACACATTCCGTTCGACCTTGGCGCGCTGGTCGAAGACACCGCCAACCTGCTGTCTCAAAATGCGGCGCCCAGTGTAGAGCTGACATGCCTGATCGAGCCGCAATTTCCGGCGCTGGTATTGGGGGACCCGACTCGCGTGCGGCAGATCGTCAGCAATCTGTTGTCCAACGCGCTCAAGTTCACCCGCTTCGGTCGGGTCGATTTACGCCTGTCCACGTTCGAAGACGGCGTCAGAATCGAAGTCTGCGACACCGGTATCGGGATCGCCCACGATGCCCAGGTCAAGATCTTCCAGCCGTTTACCCAGGCAGGCGCAGGTATTACCCGACAGTTCGGCGGTACGGGACTGGGCCTGGCCCTCACCTATAACCTCTGCGAAGCCATGCAGGGACGTCTGACCATCAGCTCGGAAGCCGGTTTCGGTAGCCAGTTCTGCGCCGACCTGCCGCTGCCCGTCCACACCCGCGCCGTATCTCCGGCACCGCTGCCCGGGAAGGTCATTGCGATCACCGCCGCCAGCAGCGGTCTGGCTGAACTGCTGAAAGCCCTGTTACCCGCCTGGGGGCTCGACTATCAACAGCGCTCCATTGATGACTCGTTACTAGGGCTTGAGCCTGATGTACTGATCACCGACTGCCCCGAATGCCTGTTTGGCCTGCGCCCTACCCTTGCCGCGCCGATTCTGCTGGTGACCGCTTATGGCAACTTCATGCCCAGCGAACAGGTGAGCGCCCTCGCGCCGCTGCAGCAACAGGCACGTCCGCTGGCGCGCAATGCGCTATACCAGGCCTTGCAACGGGTTTTGTTTGCGCAAACCACGACAATCAACGGAGCGCGCACCGAAGCCCTTCCCCATCAGCGGCGCGGGCGCGTGTTGCTGGTCGAGGACAACCCGGTCAATCAATTAGTGGCCAAGGGCATGCTCGGAAAACTCGGCTGCGAGGTCATCGTCGCCGCTCACGGCGCCGAAGCGCTGGATCAGCTTGAATACAGCGATTTCGATCTGGTGTTGATGGACTGCAACATGCCGGTGATGGATGGCTACGAAGCCAGCCGGCAAATTCGCCACAGCGGACGCTGGCCACAATTGCCCATCGTCGCGCTGACCGCCAACGCCATGTCCGAAGAACGCGAACGCTGCCGTGCGGCGGGCATGAGCGACTACCTGGCCAAACCCTTCCGCCGCGAAGAGCTGGCCGCCCTGCTCGATTTGTGGATTCCCACTACGACAGCGCTTTGATCTGCCCCAGCAAATGGTCAAGCCCCTCGCGCAGATCATTCAGGCGGTCCAGATCCACTCCGCTGTCACACAGCAGGCTCGCCTTGAGTGGGCCGACTTGATCACGCAATGCCTTGCCAGAAGGCGACAGACTCAGGTGCACCTCTCGCTCATCGCGGGCCGAACGTTGACGCTGCACCAGTTGCAGTTGCTCAAGACGTTTGAGTAACGGCGTCAAGGTGCCGGAATCCAGCGCCAGACGCTCGCCCAGCGCCTTGACCGTCGGTTGCTCGGGGGCGGCCTCCTGCCATTCCCACAACACCAGCATGGCCAGGTATTGCGGGTAAGTCAGGCCGAGCTGATCGAGCATCGGCTTGTAGGCCCGGATCACCGCCCGGGACGCGGCGTACAGCTTGAAGCAGAGCTGGCTGTCCAGCTTCAACGAATCAACTGACACGCTGTTCATTTGAGCAGAGCTTCAATCTCGCGGCTCAAGTCCTGCGGTTTGGTCGCCGGAGCAAAGCGCTTGACCAACTGACCGTCCTTGCCGATCAGGAACTTGGTGAAGTTCCACTTGATGCCCTGCGAACCCAGCACCCCCGGAGCACGTTTTTTCAGTTGAACGAACAACGGATGGGCGCCTGCACCGTTGACTTCAATCTTCTTGAACAGCGGGAAGCTGACACCAAAGTTCAACTCACAAAATTCGGAAATCGCCTCTTCGTTGCCTGGCTCCTGTTTACGGAACTGGTTGCACGGAAAACCAAGGACGACCAGCCCCTGGTCCTTGTAGGTTTGCCATAACTCTTCCAGCCCTTTGTATTGCGGAGTGAAGCCGCACTTGCTCGCCGTATTGACCACCAGCACTGCTTTACCGGCGAAATCAGCCAGGGTCTTTTGTTCACCCTTGATGGTGGTGCAAGGGATGTTCAGCAGGTTGTCGCTCATGGTTTCTGACTCTGTATGGGATAGATTGAGACAAACATAGCGAGCAATTGAATTGTGTGCAATTTAATAAATCAATGGGAGCACGAAAACCCTGTAGGAGCACGGCTTGCCGGCGATGGCGTCCTTGAGATTGCCATCGCCGGCAAGCCGTGCTCCTACAGGGCTCACATTATTCGCGCGGCACCAGGTCCAGGCACACCGAGTTGATGCAATAACGCAGGCCGGTCGGCGGCGGGCCATCCGGGAATACGTGCCCCAAGTGCGCATCGCATTTGGCGCAGACCACCTCGGTGCGGATCATGCCGTGGCTGACATCGCGGATTTCGGTCATCGCGCTGTCGCCAATCGGCGCGTAGAAGCTCGGCCAGCCGCAGCCAGAGTCAAACTTGGTCCTGGAGTCGAACAGCGGCTCGTTACAGCAGATGCAGTGGTAGACACCGTCAGTTTTGGTTGCGTTGTATTTGCCCGAGAACGGTCGCTCGGTGCCTTTGAGACGGCACACGTTGTACTGCTCTGGATCGAGCATTGCTCTCCATTCTTCCAGGGTTTTTTCCAACTTTTCCATCATCACACCTCAGCAGCTGAAAAAGCCCGATCTGTACCTTTTCCACGGATCGGGCGGCACGTATGATTGCGCCTCGTCAAACGCCAGTCTGGCAGCCAGACCACGCGCATTCAAACGGATTTATGAGTGCCGCCACTGAAGGCGTCAGGCCTGTGTGAATACGCAGGATTCCCAGCACGGTTGTTCATACGCCGCCTGGATCGTTCATTTTCGGGAACACATCGCCATGCAGGTCAGCAAATCGAACAAGCTCGCCAACGTCTGCTACGACATTCGCGGCCCAGTGCTCAAGCACGCCAAACGCCTGGAGGAGGAAGGTCATCGCATCCTCAAGCTGAACATCGGCAACCCGGCACCGTTTGGTTTCGAAGCGCCGGATGAAATCCTTCAGGACGTAATCCGCAATCTGCCGACGGCCCAGGGCTACAGCGACTCCAAGGGCCTGTTCAGTGCGCGCAAGGCCGTGATGCAGTACTACCAGCAAAAGCAGGTGGAAGGCGTCGGCATCGAAGACATCTACCTGGGCAACGGCGTTTCCGAACTGATCGTGATGTCGATGCAGGCCCTGCTCAACAATGGCGACGAAGTACTGGTGCCGGCCCCGGACTATCCGCTGTGGACGGCCGCGGTCAGCCTGTCGGGTGGCAACCCGGTGCATTACCTGTGCGACGAGCAAGCCAACTGGTGGCCGGACCTGGCCGACATCAAGGCCAAGATCACGCCGAACACCAAGGCCCTGGTGATCATCAACCCGAACAACCCGACCGGCGCCGTCTATTCCAAGGAAGTCCTGCTGGGCATGCTGGAACTGGCCCGCCAGCACAACCTGGTGGTGTTCTCCGACGAAATCTACGACAAGATCCTGTACGACGATGCCGTGCACATTTGCACCGCCTCCCTGGCTCCGGACCTGCTGTGCCTGACGTTCAATGGTCTGTCCAAGTCCTATCGCGTGGCGGGCTTCCGTTCCGGCTGGATCGCCATCTCCGGCCCGAAACACCACGCCCAAAGCTACATCGAAGGCATCGACATGCTGGCGAACATGCGCCTGTGTGCCAACGTGCCGAGCCAGCACGCGATCCAGACCGCATTGGGCGGCTACCAGAGCATCAATGATCTGGTACTGCCACAGGGCCGCTTGCTGGAACAGCGAAATCGCACCTGGGAACTGCTCAACGACATTCCGGGCGTGAGCTGCGTCAAGCCGATGGGCGCGCTGTATGCGTTCCCGCGGATCGACCCGAAAGTCTGCCCGATCCACAACGATGAGAAGTTCGTCCTCGACCTGCTGCTCTCCGAGAAGCTGTTGATTGTTCAGGGCACGGCCTTCAATTGGCCTTGGCCGGACCACTTCCGTGTGGTGACCCTGCCGCGAGTGGATGAGCTGGAGATGGCCATCGGACGTATCGGCGGCTTCCTCAAGACCTATCGCCAGTAAGCGGCGGGTCTACGTGCGACTTTGGGTTAAAGTCGCACGTTGATTGATTCAGCAACATATCTGCTGTCCCGGCCGGCTTTCACCACTCGAACCGACGGCTGATGACACACCTCCCGCTCTCGCCTAACAATGGCGGGGGTAGCGACTGCATTAGGCCTACAAAAATCTCCTGCAAAAAAGTCGGAAAAGCCCTGCAACTGACTAAAGTGTTGATGTAGGACACAGTTTGAAATAGTCACCCGGTTGAATAGCCCGGTGCATCACCTTATATACCCCGCAGTACGCTACATCTTTAGCACGAGGAGACTTCTACAACCATGATGCGCATCCTGCTGTTTTTGGCCACTAACCTGGCGGTCGTGCTGATTGCCAGCATCACCCTGAGCCTTTTTGGCTTCAACGGGTTCATGGCGGCCAACGGGGTTGATCTGAACCTCAATCAGCTGCTGATTTTCTGTGCGGTCTTTGGTTTTGCCGGTTCGCTGTTCTCGCTGTTCATCTCCAAGTGGATGGCGAAGATGAGCACCAGCACCCAGATCATCACCCAGCCGCGCACCCGTCACGAGCAATGGCTGCTGCAAACCGTCGAGCAATTGTCCCGGGAAGCCGGGATCAAGATGCCTGAAGTCGGGATTTTCCCGGCCTATGAGGCGAACGCTTTCGCCACGGGCTGGAACAAGAACGACGCACTGGTCGCGGTCAGCCAGGGGTTACTGGAGCGTTTCTCGCCCGATGAAGTGAAAGCCGTTCTGGCCCACGAAATTGGCCACGTGGCCAACGGCGACATGGTCACCCTGGCGTTGATTCAGGGCGTGGTGAACACCTTCGTAATGTTCTTCGCACGGATCATCGGCAACTTTGTCGACAAGGTGATCTTCAAGAACGAAGAAGGCCAAGGCATTGCCTACTACGTGGCAACCATCTTCGCCGAACTGGTCCTGGGCATTCTGGCCAGCTCCATCGTCATGTGGTTCTCGCGCAAGCGTGAATTCCGTGCAGACGAAGCCGGTGCACGCCTGGCCGGTACTGCCGCGATGATCGGCGCCCTGCAACGCCTGCGCGCCGAACAGGGTCTGCCGGTGCACATGCCGGACACCCTGAACGCCTTCGGCATCAACGGTGGCATCAAACAAGGGTTCGCCCGGATGTTCATGAGCCACCCACCGCTGGAAGAACGTATCAACGCCCTGCATCGTCTTCAGCGCTGATCGTTCAGCAATAAAACAAGGCCCGTAGAAATGCGGGCCTTTTTTTGTCTATTTTATTCCTCGACTGGACACTCGATACACCCGCTCTTCAAGTCGAGTGACGCCTGCGTCGAGAAACTTCCCGCTCTCACTCAACACGTCCTGATCTTCCAGAATCTTCAGTTTCCACGATCCGCCCAATAAGCGCTGCACTTCGTCATCCAGCACAGCAAACGGGGGGCCGTCCATTTGCGCCTGGTCGTAATCCAGGGTGATCAACAACCCCTGAGACTCCTTCGGCAAAATCCGGTTCAGGTGAGCGGCATACTGCTCGCGCATTGCCGGCGGCAGTGCAATCAACGCGGCACGATCATACAACGCGCTGCAGTCAGCAACGTCGCCGGCGGTCAATGCGAAGAAATCACCGCACCAGACCTCGATCGAACCAGCCCGATAGACAGTGAAGGGGCCTTGATCGCTGACGTCCGGATCTAATTGATGCTCGCGAAAAAAGTCTTCCACCGCCTTTTCGGACAACTCAATGCCCAACACCTCGTGACCGCATCCTCCCAGCCACAACAGATCCAGACTTTTCCCACACAGTGGCACCAATACGCGCACGCCCTCTTCCAGGCCCAATTGCGGCCAGTGCCGCTGCAGATAAGGATTCACTTCCGGCAGATGAAAGCCGATCTGATTCGTCGTCCACCGCTTGTGCCAAAACTCCGGCTGCATAATTAATCCCAAAAATTCGATCAAAAGACGCTAAAACTTATATTAGATTTAGATCAATGATCTGACTGAAGATGGAGCCATCTTACTCTCAGGAGCTGATTCATGTTCCCCAGCCTGTACATTTCCCACGGCTCCCCCATGCTGGCCCTGAAACCCGGCGCCAGCGGGCCAGCCCTTGCGCGCCTGGCCGCAGAATTGCCGAAACCCAAGGCTATCGTTATTGTTTCCGCGCACTGGGAAAGCCACGAACTGCTGGTGAGCGGCCATCCACAACCGGAAACCTGGCACGACTTCGGTGGCTTCCCACAAGCGCTGTTCGACGTTCAATACCCGGCCCCCGGAAATCCTCAATTGGCAGCGGACGTCGTCGAATTGCTGAAGGCCGCCGACCTGCCGGCGCGCATCGATACCAAGCGCCCCTTCGACCACGGAGCGTGGGTGCCTTTGACCTTGATGTACCCGCAAGCCGATATCCCGGTGGTGCAAGTCTCATTGCCCACCCGTGGCGGCCCTGCCCTGCAAACCCGTGTTGGCCACGCGCTGGCCAGCCTGCGTGAACACGGCGTGCTGCTGATCGGCTCCGGAAGCATCACCCATAACCTGCGCGAACTGGATTGGCAGGCCGGCCCGGAAAGCGTCGAGCCCTGGGCCAAGGCATTTCGCGACTGGATCGTAGAGAAACTGGCCGCCAACGACGAAACGGCCCTGCACGATTATCGCCAGCAAGCGCCAAACGCAGTGCGCAACCACCCTAGCGACGAGCATTTACTGCCACTGTATTTCGCCCGCAGTGCCGGGGGCGAGTTCAGCGTTGCTCACCAGGGTTTCACCATGGGGGCGCTGGGCATGGACATTTATCGCTTCGGCTGATCACGCAGGCAAAAAAAATCCCCGAACCAGTCGGGGATTTTTTATGTGCGATCAATCAGCTCAAGAGCGGATTAATCTTCGCGATAGCGACGCAGCTTCAACTGCTTACCGGCAACGCGAGTGTCCTTCAGTTTGGTCAGGAGCTTCTCCAGACCATCTTCCGGCAACTCGACGAGGCTGAAGCTGTCGCGCACCTGGATGCGACCGATCGCTTCACGAGCCAGGCCACCTTCGTTCAGGATGGCGCCCAGCAGGTTCTTGGCAGCGATACCGTCACGCGCACCCAGCGCGGTACGGCAACGAGCACGACCTTCAGCCAATGGAACCGGAGCACGACGCTCACGATCACCACGGTCCGGACGATCACCAGTACGCTCTGGACGATCACCGCGCGGAGCGTTGTTCGGCACCAATGGACGTTCTTTCTCGATCGCGGCCAGGGTCAGCGCCTGAGCGTTGGTTGCCTTGCGCAGCAGAGCAGCGGCCAGTGCACGCGGAGTGCAACCGATGTCGGCAGTCAGGCGATCCAGCAGATCACCGTGAGTCGATTCGGCATCGCCAACCAGCGGCGACAGGCTGTTGGTCAGTTTCTTGATGCGGGCATCGAGAACGGCCTGAGCGTCCGGCAGGCGAACTTCAGCAACCTTTTGACCCGTTACACGCTCGATCACTTGCAGCATGCGGCGCTCACGTGGAGTCACCAGCAGCAGTGCACGACCTTCGCGACCGGCACGACCGGTACGGCCGATACGGTGAACGTAGGATTCCGGATCGTACGGCATGTCAACGTTGAACACGTGAGTGATGCGCGGAACGTCCAGGCCACGAGCAGCAACGTCGGTCGCCACAACGATGTCCAGACGGCCATCCTTGAGGGAGTCGATCACGCGCTCACGCTGGTTCTGGGCAATGTCACCGTTCAGCGCAGCGGCTTTGTAGCCTTTGGCTTCCAGGGCGCTGGCCAGGTCCAGGGTCGCTTGCTTGGTGCGCACGAACATGATCAGGGCGTCGAAATCTTCCACTTCCAGCAGGCTCAATACAGCCGAGGTCTTCTGGTCAGCGTGAACCAACAGGTGAGCCTGTTCGATCGCGGTAACGGTCTGAGTCTTGGTCTGGATCTTCACGTGTTGCGGATCGCGCAGATGGCGTTCGGCAATGGCACGGATCGACTGCGGCAGGGTGGCCGAGAACAATACGGTCTGACGGGTTGCAGGCAAGGCCTTGAAGATAACTTCGAGGTCGTCCATGAAACCCAGTTTGAGCATTTCGTCAGCTTCGTCGAGGACCAGGTGATTCACGGTCGACAGGACTTTTTCGTCACGACGCAGGTGGTCGCACAGACGGCCCGGAGTGGCGACAACGATCTGTGCGCCATTACGGATTGCTTTCAGTTGTGGACCCATAGGGGCGCCGCCGTAAACGGCCACAACGGTAACGCCCGGCATTTGCTTGGCATAGGTTTCGAAAGCGGTTGCTACTTGCAGCGCCAACTCACGGGTTGGCGCCAGGATCAGGGCTTGCGGCTCGCGCTTGGCAGGATCGATGCAATGCAGGATAGGCAAAGCGAACGCGGCGGTTTTACCCGTACCGGTTTGCGCCTGACCAATCATGTCCTGGCCGGCCATGATGATCGGGATCGATTGCTGCTGAATAGCCGAAGGCTCTTCGTAGCCAGTCGCAATGACGGCTGCAAGAATATTCGGATTAAGATTAAAAGCGGCGAAGCCGCCGGTTTCCTGGGTCATGGGTCTGCCTCTAAGTGCATCCGCAAAGACCCATGCTCCAAAGCTGCGCATGCCGTGTAAGACTCAAGAGTCGCCCTGGCTGCTTTGTCGGCGGGGATTTGCGAAAACGAATGAATGAAAAAGATTCGTCAAGGAAGAGTCCGCTGTGCGGACGTGCAGCCGAAGCTGACTTCGGGGAATTGCGCTACCTAAACGCGGCCCGGTTAAAGGCCGGCGCGCACTATACCGGAATTCGCCCAAAAAGGGAGCATTATTTGTCGGAAAACTGACGGATACACCGTTGTGTCACAGGCTTTGCGGATAATCGTGCAGCAGTCTATTTTTCAAAGGCCCGGCCCTGCTGGCGATGGCGCTAAAACGGTTCACTGTTATCACGCAGACCTGAGGTCTGACACACCCTTCCCTCCCGAGGAAATGCAGCATGAATCAGCCCTGCTCCAGTCGTGTAACCCGTGAACGACGTGACCATGTGCTGCTGATCGGCCTGGATCGGGTCGCCAAACGCAACGCCTTTGATCTCGACCTGCTCAACGAGCTGAGCCTGGCCTATGGCGAGTTCGAAGCGGACAACGAGGCGCGGGTGGCCGTGGTGTTTGGCCATGGGGAACACTTCACCGCCGGGCTCGATCTGGTCAACGCCAGCGCGGCATTGGCCGAAGGCTGGCAAGCACCGGCAGGAGGCTGCGATCCGTGGGGTGTTTTTGCTGGCCCCCGCGTCAGCAAACCGGTGATAGTGGCCGCTCAGGGTTATTGCCTGACCATCGGCATCGAGTTGATGCTGGCCGCCGACATCAACCTGTGCGCCAGCAACACCCGCTTCGCCCAAATGGAAGTCCAGCGCGGAATCTTCCCGTTCGGCGGCGCCACTTTGCGCATGCATCAATTGGCTGGCTGGGGCAATGCCATGCGCTGGTTGCTGACCGGGGATGAGTTCGATGCGCATGACGCCTTGCGTCTGGGGCTGGTGCAGGAAGTCATGGCCAGCGAGGACTTACTGCCAAGGGCGATTGAATTGGCCGAGCGGATTGCCCGACAGGCACCGCTCGGGGTACAGGCGACGCTGATGTCTGCCCGGCAGGCGCGCTATGAAGGAGAAACCGCTGCGGCACAGGGCTTGCCGGCGATGGTGAAGAAGTTGTTGAACAGTGAGGATGCCAAGGAAGGTGTGCGGTCGATGATTGAGAAGCGACCCGGGATCTTCAAAGGCGTCTGAGATTTGTGTTGATGCGGATAATGCCATCACGGGCAAGCCATGCTCCTACAGGTTGCGCGTCCCCCTGTGGGAGCAAGGCTTGCCCGCGATGAGGCCATTGCAGACAACACATTATGTCGCCGGACGAATCGCCTTGATCAACGACTGCAACGAATAACCCAATTGCGGCGCCAATCCTTCCGCCCGGGCCATCAAGCCGTCCATGTCCAGCACCTGATCCAGCTCCGAAGGCACGATCAAAATCACATTGCCCTCCTTCACCGGCAGCTCCCAGTAGTGCCGGTGATAAAGCCCGCGCAGCAACGCCGCACCCAACGGTTTGCCGTCGTCGGTGGCCCACTGATTGATCACCAGCCAGCCACCCGGATTCAGGCGCTTCTGACAGTTCTCCAGGAAGCTCCAGGCCAGATGCCCGACACCAGGCCCGACATCGGTATAAAGGTCGACGAAAATCAAGTCCGCCGACTCAGCGGTATCGAGCAGTTCCAGGGCATCGCCGACGCGGATATACAGGCGCGGATCATCATCCAGCCCAAGGTATTCGATTGCCAGGCGCGGGACGTCGGGGCGCAATTCGATCGCCTCGACATCTTCCAGCGGCAGGAACTTGAGGCAGGCCTGAGTCAACGTGCCCGCACCAAGGCCCAGAAACAGCGCGCTTTCCGGTTGTTCGTGGCACAACGCGCCAATCAGCATCGCCCGGGTGTAGTCGTACTCGAGCCAGCTCGGATCAGCGGTAAACACGCAGCTCTGTTCAATGGCGTCACCGAACTCGAGAAAGCGGTAATCGGCCACTTCCAGCACGCGTATCACGCCGAACTCATCCTGTACCTCGGCGAGCAAATGCTCGACGCGCTCCTCAGTCATTTCGTCTCCTGAATCGTTACCGGGCCTGCATGCAATAAACAGCAGCGCACTTAAACCGCGAGGCGCGCGGCAAAGGCGCGATTGTCCGCGAAGCGACGGGAACAGGTCACGCACTAATTGCTGATAACATGACCGTCCGAGCGTAAAACACTAGAGAACGTGATGAGCCAACCCTGGAGCCCTGACAGCTGGCGCGCCTTGCCGATCCAGCAACAACCCCTCTACCCTGACGCTGCGCATTTGCAGCAGGTAGAGCAAACCCTGGCCAGCTATCCGCCACTGGTGTTTGCCGGTGAAGCCCGGGAGTTGCGCCGTCAGTTTGCCGAGGTCACCCAAGGCCGCGCGTTCCTGTTGCAAGGTGGCGATTGCGCCGAAAGTTTCGCCGAGTTCTCGGCCGCGAAAATTCGCGACACCTTTAAAGTCTTGCTGCAAATGGCGATCGTCATGACCTTTGCCGCCGGTTGCCCGGTGGTCAAAGTCGGGCGCATGGCCGGGCAATTTGCCAAACCGCGCTCCGCCAATGACGAAACCATCGACGGCGTGACGCTGCCTGCTTACCGTGGCGACATCGTCAACGGCATCGGTTTCGACGAGAAAAGCCGCGTGCCGGACCCGGAGCGCCTGCTCCAGTCCTACCACCAGTCCACCGCCACCCTGAACCTGTTGCGCGCTTTCGCTCAAGGCGGGTTTGCCGACCTGCATCAGGTGCACAAGTGGAACCTGGACTTCATCGCCAACTCGGCGCTGGCCGAGAAGTACAGCCACCTGGCCAATCGCATCGATGAAACCCTGGCGTTCATGCGCGCCTGCGGCATGGACACTTCACCGCAGCTGCGCGAAACCAGTTTCTTCACCGCCCACGAAGCGTTGCTGCTGAACTACGAAGAAGCCTTCGTGCGTCGCGACAGCCTGACCAACGATTACTACGATTGCTCGGCGCACATGCTGTGGATCGGCGATCGCACCCGTCAGCTCGATGGTGCGCACGTTGAGTTCCTGCGCGGGGTGAATAACCCGATCGGGGTCAAGGTCGGCCCGAGCATGAACCCTGAAGACTTGGTTCGCCTGATCGATGTGCTGAACCCGGACAACGATCCGGGCCGCCTGAACCTGATTGCGCGGATGGGTGCCAACAAGGTCGGCGATCACCTGCCGCAGCTGATTCGCGCCGTGCAGCGCGAAGGCAAGCAGGTGCTGTGGAGCTCCGACCCGATGCACGGCAACACCATCAAGGCGAGCAGCGGCTACAAGACCCGCGACTTCGCGCAGATCCTGGGCGAGGTGAAGCAGTTCTTCCAGGTGCACGAAGCTGAAGGCAGTTATGCCGGTGGTATTCACATCGAGATGACCGGGCAGAACGTCACCGAATGCATTGGCGGCGCTCGGCCGATTACCGAGGACGGGCTGTCGGATCGGTATCACACCCATTGCGATCCGCGGATGAACGCTGATCAGTCGCTGGAATTGGCGTTTTTGATTGCCGAGACGCTGAAGCAGGTTCGGCGCTAAACCGCGTTGAGCCCATCGCGGGCAAGCCTTGCTCCTACAGGTTTTGAGTTGACCTCAACCTGTAGGAGCAAAGCTTGCTCGCGATTGCGCCATCTCAAACACCACTGAATTGAGCCAATGCCACTCTTAACCTGCTGGCACTCACCCGCTGACAATTCAACTGCACCTGCGCAAGCCCCAACCAATCCGCCATCTGCCGCAGATTGATAGCCAAAGCGTGCATCCCTTCGTCATCCAGCCCCGGCTCTTCTTCATGCACGGCGTGCACCGCCAGCCGCCCCAACGCCCGCTCAGCCCGCAGATCCACGCGTGCGGCAATCCGTTCGTTGTGCAAGAACGGCAGCACGTAATACCCGTAAACACGCTTGTCTTGCGGCGTGTAAATTTCCAGCCGATAACGAAAGTCGAACAGCCGCTCGGTGCGACTGCGTTCCCAGACCAGCGAGTCAAACGGTGAAAGCAACGCACTGGCCTCGACCTTGCGCGGTACTTTCGGCTCAGGCAGGCAATAAGCCGGTTGCCGCCAGCCTTGCACCTGGCAGGTCAGCAACGCCCCGGCCTCGACCAGTTCCGCCAGACGCGGACGGCTGTCGGTCGGGCTCAAACGAAAATAGTCGCGCAGGTCCTTTTCCGTTCCGACGCCCAATGCCGTTGCTGCGTGCAATAACAACCCACGCTGAGCCTCGGCTTCGCTGAGCAATGGCTGCTGCAGAATCGCCGAAGGAATCACTCGCTCGGGCAAATCATAAAGTCGTTCGAAACCACGGCGGCCGGCAACCGTCACTTCTCCGGCGGCAAACAACCATTCCAGGGCATGCTTTTCAGCGCTCCAGTCCCACCACGGCCCTGCCCGTTCCTGACGGGTCGACAAGCTTCCCGCACCCAACGCCCCCAGTTGTTCAACCGAGGCCAATACCCGGCGGATCGTGTCCTGCTGCTCGCGCCCGAAACTCGCCAGTTGCTGATAGATATCTTCACCACGCGTTGCGCGCTGCATGCGCCAACGCATCAGCGGATACAGTGATAACGGCAGCAACGAGGCTTCATGTCCCCAATATTCAAACAGCGTGCGACGTCGACCCTGACTCCAGGCGGCCTGGTCTAGCAAATCGGAGGAGTAGTTACCGAGGCGGGAAAACAAGGGAAGGTAGTGCGAACGCACCAACGCATTGACCGAATCGATCTGCAGGATGCCCAACCGCTCGATCAGTCGGTTGAGTTGCACCGGTTTGATCGTCGCTGGCGGCTGGCACCCGTTAAACCCTTGGGCAGCCAGTGCCAGACGTCGAGCCTGTTGGTTGGAAAAGGACAGCGTTGCGGGCATGAATACCTCCGTGTCTGCTCGCAACCTACCTCACCAGAGAGGGGTTTGTGTAGCAATGGCCTCATCATTTATGCATCGGATCATCCCAGAACGGCCTGACCGATTCATGTTCCACATCCGCACGACTCATACCGATGTCCTTCAGTGCTTCATCGCTCAAACTCGCCAGCAGCTCGCGTTCACGATGAAGTTCGTACCAGCGACTAAACTTGTGCAGCAGATCAGATACCACATGGGTTGAGAATTTTTGTTCCGTTACAACCTCGTTATGACCTTTCATCTCGTTGTCCTCCGTTGGGGATGGCCCAAGTCTCGCGCCAGCGTTAAGATCAATCCAACGAATGTTTCTGATGGTAACCATCTCGGAGATTGATGGATGTCGGCGTACCCCAGTATCGATACCGATGTGCTGCGCACCTTTGTCGCGATCGCCGACCAGGGCGGATTTACCCGCGCCGGTGAAATGGTCAATCGCACGCAGTCGGCGGTGAGCATGCAAATGAAGCGTCTGGAAGAGGACGTCTTGCAGCGCCAGTTGTTCGAACGCGATGGGCGTCAGGTCAAGCTGACCGCCGAAGGACAGGTTTTGCTGGGGTATGCGCGGCGCATCCTCAAACTTCACAGCGAAGTCTTCAATACGCTGCGCGAACCGCACATGATTGGCACCGTGCGCATTGGTACGCCGGACGATTACGTGATGCGCTTTCTGCCGGGCATTTTGTCGCGCTTCGCCAAGAGCTATCCGCTGATCCAGATCGAGGTTCACTGCGAATCATCAAAACAATTGCTGCAACGTCAGGATCTGGACCTGTCCATCGTGACCCGCGAGCCCGGCACCGAAATTGGCCAGTTGCTGCGCAAGGAGCGCTTCGTCTGGGCCGAGGCGCAATGTTTCAACGCCCATGAGCAGACGCCCCTGCCCCTGGCGATGTTCAACAGTGATTGTTTCTGCCGCTTGTGGGCGTGTAATGCGCTGGATGCCATGGGCCGCGAATACCGCATTGCCTACAACAGTTCGAGCCTGTCAGCGTTGATGGCCGTGGTCAGTGCCGGCCTGGCCGTGACCGCGCAACTTGAAAGCCTGATCACGCCGGACATGCGCATTCTCGGTGCCGCCGAAGACCTGCCGCTGTTGCCGGAAGCCTGCATCATGCTCGTGCGCAACCTGCACAACCCGTCACCGATCACCGAGTGTCTGGCCGAACACATCGTCGATGGCTTCAAACTTTAAACGCGAGCATCACCGCACAGCCCACCAGAAAACCGCAGAATAACCCGCGCAGCAGTCGCTCCGGCAGGGCGTGGGCGATTTTCACGCCCCAACTGATGCTCATCAAACCGCCGACGGCCAAGGGCACACCGATCAGCCAGTCCACCTGATGGTGCGCCGCGTAGGTCACCAGGGTGACGCCGGTACTGGGTAAGGCCAGCGCCAGCGACAAGCCTTGTGCCACCACCTGGCTGGTGCCAAACACACTGGTCAGCACCGGCGTCGCCACCACCGCCCCACCCACTCCAAACAAGCCGCCCATGGTCCCGGAGGCTGCGCCAAGCACGCCCAGCCATGGCCATGCGAAATGCATTTGCGCCGAGGCCGGCGTGCTGGCAGCGAACATTCGCACCAGGTTGTAGGCCGACAAGACCACCAGGAACGCGACAAAACCGATCCGCATGGTGTGCGCATCGATGCCGACCGCCCAGATCGAACCGATCCAGGCAAAACAGAACCCCATCGACGCCAAAGGCAAGGCGTGACGCAATTCGATGCGATTGCGTTGGTGATAGCGCCACAGCGCCAGCATCACATTGGGCACCACCATCACCAGCGCCGTGCCTTGGGCGATCTGTTGATCGAGACCGAACAGCACACCCAACAATGGAATGGCGATCAAGCCGCCACCAATGCCGAACAACCCGCCGAGGGTGCCCAACGCCGCGCCAAACACCAGATACATCACGAACTCGATCACAAGCGATTTCCCTTTTGTCAGGGTGTTCATCCTACGCAGTCGGCGATAGCGCGGAAACGCACAGCAACGCACAATGGCTGTGCCAACTTCGCACAAGCGCGGACACCCCATGAACCCCAATCAATTGACCGAACAGCTCGGGCTTTTTCTGGATGTGCTGGAATCCGGGAGTTTTTCTGCTGCCTCGCGCCGACATCCGCTGACCCCTTCGGCCGTGGCGCGGCGCATCGACAGCCTGGAAAAGGCCGTCGGTAGCCAGCTGTTCATTCGCAGTACACATGCCGTCATGGCGACCCCGGCAGGCCTGGCCTTTGCCGAGCGCGCGCGGCGAATTGTCGCCGAGCTTCGGCTGGCCCGGGCCGAAGCGGTGTCCCTGAGCAGTGCGCCGGAAGGCTTGATCAGAGTGGATGCGCCCGCGGCGTTCGGACGCCGGCATTTGGCACCGGTAATTGCCGACTTCCTGATGCTTTACCCCGGCCTCGATGTGCAACTGCACCTGATCGACAGCTTTGTCGACATGCAAGGCTTGAACCTGGGCAAGGTCGATCTGGTGCTGCGCGCCGGGCAAATGGCCGACACCCGCCTGGTCGCCACACCGCTGGCAAGCATGGTGCGTATTGCCTGCGCCAGCCCGGACTATTTACAACGCCGCGGAGTGCCGACCGAGCCTGCGCAGTTAGTCGATCACGACGGCCTCGATTGGGACGGCTTGGCCCCGCCCTTCGCCTGGCGCTTCGAACGCGATGGGCAGATGCATCTGCACCGCCCGGCGCGGATCCGCATGAGCGCCAACAATGCCGAGGCGCTGGTCTGCGGCGCATTGGCCGGACTGGGTATTGCCCACCTGCCGACCTGGCTGGCAAGCGAATACTTGCTGCGGGGTGAACTGCTGCCGCTGTTCTGCGAAAAGGGCCTGCCCAAACCTGAGTCCGCCGGCATCTATGCGCTGCGGCTGGCGCAACAGCCCAACTCACGCAGCCGTTTGCTGCTGGAATACTTGAAGACGCGCTTCAGCCCGATTCCACCGTGGGACCTGGCGCTGCAAAGCACGCTGGACCGCCACTAGTCGAAAATTATCTGGCGCATTAAAGATTCGCCCGCTAGATTCATGAAGATTACCGATCAAGGCTTTTGAGATGACCACCGAACGCGACACCCTGGATAACTGCGACCACCTGCTGCTGGATAATCAGGCGTGTTTCGCCCTGCACTCGACTTCGTTGCTGATGACCAAGGTCTACAAGCCGCTGTTGCAAGCGCTGGGCCTGACCTATCCGCAATACCTGGCGATGATGGTGTTGTGGGAACGCGATGGTCTGACCGTAGGTGAAATCAGCACGCGCCTGCTGACCGATCCCGGCTCCCTGACGCCACTGCTCAAACGCCTGGAAGTCGAAGGTTTACTCAGCCGCACCCGCAGTCGCGAAGACGAACGGGTGGTGATCGTCGAACTCACCGAACAGGGCCGCGCCTTGCGGGAAAAAGCGCGCAGCATTCCTCAGTGCATCCTCGGCGCCAGCGGGATGACGCTGGAGCGACTGCAAAAGCTGCAGGCGGAACTGCAAGTGCTGCGCAGCAATCTGCAAGACAGCCTCTGATATTCAAATCAACCTGGATCCCCTGTGGGAGCGAGCTTGCTCGCGATAGCGGTCTGACATTCGGCATTGATGTTGACTGATACACCGCTATCGCGAACAAGCTCGCTTGTATGTTTAGACTTGAAGGGGTGGGCGGGACTAAAAGCTCGATTCCGACTCTAGCCAGTACGGACCGTGGGAGACTTCTCGTCCCGCCCCTTCTACCCGAAGCGCCGATAAGGAATTCATCGGTAAAACCGACGATAGAGGCAAGCCAGCGCAAGGGTAAACCCCGACAAGCCCTTAAACCCTAGCTCCGAGGATTCGTCATGACAATCCTTACCTCGCCAACGGTAATCGGTATCGATGTAGCCAAGGCCGAAATCGTCGCTTACCGCGAAGACATGCAAACCACTCAACACATCAACAACGACCGAGAGACTCTTGGGCGTTGGCTCAAAGCTCTGCCTGCGCAAAGCTCAATTGCTTTGGAAGCCACCAGCATTTACCACTTGGACACGGTCGAACTGGCCCATGAAATGGGACACCGGGTTTACGTTGTGGATGCTTATCGTCTGAGCCACTACCGCGAAAGCATTGGCCAACGGGCGAAAACCGACCCTTGTGATGCGCGCCTGCTCGCGCGTTACCTGTCTAGCGAGCAGGATCGACTGCGCCTCTGGAGTCCACCTCCGCAGGCCTACAAGGTGTTGAAAAGTCTGCTTCATAGACGCGCAGAGCTTATCAATGTGCGTGTGGGCATGACGCTGAGTTGGTCAGGTGAACCGCTTCTGAAGGATGAATTGGCCCGGCAATTGAAGTCCTTCAAACAAGCGGAGCAAGCCATCCAGAAATTACTGCACAAAGTCAGTAAAAAGGCAGGCATCACCGAAAACATCAAGCGCTGCAAAGCCATTGAGGGGATCGGTGAGCTTACGGCTATGGGCTTGGCGACCGCATTCATGCGCGGTCACTTCGCCAACGGCGATGCATTCATTGCTTTTTTGGGGATGGACTTGCGAGCAAAGGATTCAGGCAAGAAGAACAGCCCTCGCCACCTGTCCAAAAAAGGCGATACGGAGCTGCGGCGCCTGGCTCACAACGCGGCGATGGCGGCTTGTCGGTCTGCCACCTGGAAACCGTACTATGAGTCCTATCTCGTCAGAGGCTTGGCAAAAACCCAAGCCCTGGTGATCCTCGCCCGCAAGCTATGCCGGGTGGCATTCGCTCTCATGAAAAACCAGAGCGAATACCAGCCAAATTTAAGGCTGCAGGGTTCCCCTGCAACATAGAATCTCCCACATTGGTTTTGTGGCGACCCTTCCAGCCACGTTCGCCCCCCTCCCAGAAAAAATTTTCACCCCTGAAAATCCCGCCTCAACCGCTCTAGCTCGGCCCTTCACATCACCCGCCAAAATTTCGAATACAACTTTTTCAAAATTTTATCTTGCGCACTAAATACTTGCGCGGTACATTCATTTCGCACTTACTTAGCGCGCAAACATTTAGCGCAAAACGCCCAAACCAAAATGAGGCTCACACCATGCAAACTCTCTACACCGCAATCGCAACTTCCACCGGTGGCCGTGATGGTCGTGCTGTTTCCAGCGACAACATCCTCGACGTCAAACTTGCCACCCCGAAAGAACTCGGTGGTGCCGGCGGCGCAGCGACTAACCCTGAACAACTGTTCGCAGCCGGCTACTCCGCCTGCTTCATCGGCGCACTGAAGTTCGTCGCCAGCCAGACCAAACGCAGCATCCCGAACGACGCCTCGATCACTGCCCATGTCGGCATCGGCCAAATCCCTGGCGGTTTCGGCCTGGACATCGACCTGCACATCAGCCTGCCAGGCCTGGAACAAGCCGATGCGCAAGCCCTGGTCGACGCCGCCCACCAGGTCTGCCCGTACTCCAACGCCACCCGTGGCAACGTCGATGTGCGCCTGCACGTCACCGTCTAACCGTTGATCCCAAGGCCCGTACAGGAAACGAACATGAACACTTTCAGCAAAGTCTTGACCGGCACCCTTCTCGCCCTGTCCATCGGTAACGCGTTCGCGGGCGAGGGTGTTGAACACAACACCCAGGCATTCCTCGACGCTCTGAATGCCGGCACCGGCAAACCGATGGAACAGCTCACCCCCAAAGACGCGCGCGCCATACTGGTGGGTGCGCAATCCGGGGTAAAACTGACGCTGCCAAGAGCCGATGTCAGCGAGAAGACCATTCAAGTCGACGGCCAACCGCTGCGCCTGACCATCGTCCGGCCGGCCGGAGTCAAGGGCGAGTTGCCAGTGTTCATGTTCTTCCACGGCGGTGGCTGGGTATTGGGGGACTTCCCGACTCACGAACGACTGGTCCGTGATCTGGTAGTCGGCTCAGGGGCTGCGGCGGTGTTCGTCAATTACACCCCGTCCCCGGAAGCGCACTACCCGGTGGCGATCAATCAGGCTTATGCGGCGACCCAATGGGTGGCCGAGCACGGTAAAGAGATCAACGTCGACGGCAAACGCCTGGCCGTGGCCGGCAACAGTGTCGGTGGCAACATGGCGGCAGTCGTTGCGCTGATGGCCAAAGACAAGGGCTCGCCGGCTATCAAATACCAGGTGTTGTTGTGGCCGGTGACGGATGCGAGCTTCGAGACGGCGTCTTACAACCAGTTCGCCGAGGGGCACTTCCTCACCAAAAACATGATGAAGTGGTTCTGGGACAACTACACCACCGACGCCAAGCAGCGTAATGAGATTTACGCCTCGCCGTTGCGGGCTACCACCGCACAACTGAAGGGCTTGCCACCTGCGCTGGTGCAGACAGCGGGCGCCGACGTTCTGCGCGATGAAGGTGAAGCTTACGCCCGTAAACTCGATGAGGCCGGGGTGCCGGTCACGTCGGTTCGCTACAACGGCATGATCCACGACTACGGTTTGCTTAACGTGGTGAGTCAGGTGCCAGCGGTGCGCTCCGCGATGCTGCAGGCGTCGCAAGAACTCAAGCAACATTTGAAATGAAGTAAAGCATCGCAGCCTCGCTTCGCTCGACAGCTCCTACATGGGTTTTGCATTTACTTGTAGGAGCTGTCGAGTGAAACGAGGCTGCGAATCTTATGATCTTCACCTTTCAGGCATAAAAAAACCCGGCTCAATGGCCGGGCTTTTTCATTCCTGAAGCAGTGCTTATTTAGCACGGCCTTTGTAGGAACCGCCTTCGCGGGTATCGATCTCGATCATGTCGCCGATTTCGATGAAGTCAGCAACCGACAGTTCGGTACCGTTCTTCAGTTTGGCAGGCTTCATCACCTTGCCGGACGTGTCACCGCGAGCGGAACCTTCGGTGTAGTCAACCTGACGCACGATAGTGGTCGGCAGTTCTACGGAAACCAGACGCTCTTCGAAGAAGATCGCTTCGCAAACATCGGTCATGCCTTCTTCAACGAAAGGCAGAACGGCTTCGATGTCTTCAGCGTTCAGCTCGTACATGGTGTAGTCAGTGGTGTCCATGAACGTGTAGGCGTCGCCGCTGATGAAGGACAGGGTCGCTTCTTTACGGTCGAGGATTACGTCGTCCAGTTTGTCGTCGGCGCTGTAAACGATTTCAGTCTTGTAACCGGTCAGCAGGTTTTTCAGCTTGGTCTTCATGATCGCGCTGTTACGACCCGACTTGGTGAATTCAGCTTTCTGAACCAGCCAAGGATCGTTTTCGAGACGGATCACCATCCCGGGTTTCAGTTCTTTACCAGTTTTCATTACGAATATCCGAATTTGGATGGGATTTACAAAAATCTAGGCCGCGTATCATATCCAATTTACATAAAACTGTACCAGCGCTGCGGCAAGATCAGCCTGCAAGGCTTGTTCCAGACACCACGCCTCGGCGTGTTTTTGCAGCTCTGGCCAGTGTTTGCGGGCCATGCGCCAGTGGCCGGACATATCATGCCCCGCATTCCACGCGCGCCAAAGACCGCTGATCGCCTCGCTGGCAGGGGCGGACAGGCCTTTTGTGTACACCTCGAGAAAGGCTTCAAGCTTGTCCAGGTGGATGTCTTCCTCCTGCTGATAGATGTGCCAGAGCATTGGCCGGCCCGCCCACTGAGCGCGGACGAATGAATCTTCACCACGCACAGCGTTGAAATCGCAGCACCAGAGCAAATGATCGTATTGATCCTGTCGGACGAACGGCAGCACCTGAACGGTCAATCCGTCGCGGACATGCAGAGCGCCTGCTGCCAACCCTTCAATACCGAGCCAGCGTTCGACATCGCCGAGAATGCGCCCTTCGGGCACCAGCAAATGCGTAGGTAACGGATCAGCCGCCATCACGTCCAGCCAACTCGACAGCCCGGTATTTTCATAGGCAAACAGCGAAATCAGTTGGGCATTCGGGGCCGGATCTATCCCCAGGCCTTGAAGGAATTCTCGTTGCGCCTCGCGACTTTGCTGAAACTGCCGTCGACGCTCAAGCAATCCTTTTTCACGCAACAAACCACCGGTGCCCTTGTGGAATCCCGGGAAGAAGAAGTACTTCTGCACCGTTTTGTATTTCACCGACGGTAAACCGTGGCAACCGCTCACCCAATCCTCGGCGCTCAGATAGTCGAGATTCATCCACAGCGGCGGTTTTTCCCGTGCGGCCATGGCGTCCATGTAGGCACTTGGCAACTGGCAGGCGAACGCGGCGATGACCACATCCGCCGCCTCGGTGGCCAACCACGCTGCCGGCCATTGGCGCACGTCGACACCGGCCTGCGATTGCTGCGCCGCATGGATATCGATCTGGGGGCACAGGCGTTCGAAGGCGCGCAGGTCATCGACCCACAAACGCACGTCGACCGGGTACTCGGCCACCAGTTGTCGTGCCAGGCGCCAGGTCACGCCGATGTCGCCAAAGTTGTCGACCACGGTGCAAAAAATATCCCAGCGGGTTTTCAGTTCAGGCATTGCGGATTCCCGTTGGCAAAGGCACCAATTGTCCGCATAAATTACCTCGCGCAGAAGAGCCGACGGCGATTAATCTTCGTGCGACAATCGCCACTATCCCGCGACCATCCGCCAGGAGGCAGCCATGCCCTTTCGTCCCACTCCGCGCCGCACGTTGCAGATCCAGCCTAATGCCTTGCAACTGATCGGCAGCATTGCCCTCGGATTGTGGCTGGGATTTCTCGCCATCGCGCTGACCTGCTGGCTCGTCTCTCGCCTGTTTTTCAGCGAGCAACTGGCGCCAGTGGCCGCCGCCGTGGAGCAATTGGCCAAACCGCCCGTGGTGCAACCGGTACCGGACATTCCGCCGCAGAGCCCGCTGTTCGAACAATATGAAGAGAACCTGCGCAAGAACGAGCAGCAGGTACGCATGGATCAGGCCCGCAGCAGCAGCCGCAATCTGTCCAATCCAAAATGCCAGTTCTGGCTGCAACAGGACCATACCGCGCCGAGCGAAAAAAGCCGCGCCAATGTCCTGCAGTTTTGCGATTGACCATGAACAAACAGACCGTCCACCAATTGATTCTCGACAAGCTGCGGGTTGATCTCGACATCGCCGAACGTGCCGCGCAAACCGCGTACGAAACCGCGACCCACGAAGAGAACATCGCCGAAAACAAGTACGACACCCTGGGCCTGGAAGCCTCCTATCTGGCGGCCGGACAGGCCAGACGGGTGGAAGAAATCAGGCAGTCACTGACGCTGTGCCAGAACCTGACATTGCGCCCCTATGACGATCAGCGCGGCATCGAGGTCGGCGCATTGCTTGGCCTGGAAGACGAAAAAGGTCGCGAGCAATGGCTATTTCTGGCCCCCGATGCCGCTGGTCTGAAGGTCGATCTGGTGGGGCAATGGATTACCGTCATCACCCCCCGTTCGCCGCTGGGCAAAAGCCTGCTGGGCAAATACGAAGGGGATGACGTGGAGATTCTGGTGGCGGGTGCCCGGCAACAGTTTTCTGTTACAGAGGTGGTCTAGTGAACCGGTAGTTCGACGCCGTCGAACAGCTCTTCCAGTTCTTGCTTGTTGTGGCACGCAATGGCTTTAGCCATGACTTCGCGAGTCAGGTGCGGGGCAAATTTCTCGATGAAGTCGCACATGAAGCCACGCAGGAAAGTGCCGCGACGGAAGCCGATCTTGGTGATGCTGGATTCGAACAGCTCACTGGCATCGAGCACCACCAGATCGCTGTCGAGTTTGGCATCGACCGCCATTTTCGCCACGATACCCACGCCCAGGCCCAGGCGCACATACGTCTTGATGACGTCAGCGTCGGCGGCGGTGAATACCACTTTGGGTGTCAGGCCGCGATGGCTGAACGCTTCGTCGAGTTTCGAGCGGCCGGTAAAACCGAACACGTAAGTCACGATCGGGTATTCGGCGAGCGCTTCGAGGGTCAGCTTCGACAGCTTGGTCAACGGGTGGCCTTGGGGCACTACGACGCAGCGGTTCCAGCGATAGCACGGCATCATCACCAGGTCGCCGAACAACTCCAGTGCTTCGGTGGCGATGGCGAAATCCACAGTGCCGTCAGCGGCCATTTCAGCGATCTGCATCGGCGAACCCTGGTGCATGTGCAGGGCAACGTCCGGATACTGCTTGATGAAACTGCTGATCACCGGCGGCAACGCATAACGCGCCTGGGTATGCGTGGTGGCGATCGACAGGGTGCCCTTCTTCTCGTTGGAGAATTCCTGGGCGATCTGCTTGATGCTTTCAACCTTGCGCAAAATCTCGCCAGCGGTCGTGATGATGCGTTCGCCGGCCGGGGTGACACGGGTCAGGTGCTTGCCGCTGCGAGCGAAAACCTCAACCCCCAATTCGTCTTCCAGCAGACGGATCTGCTTGCTGATACCCGGTTGCGAGGTGTAAAGGCTTTGGGCGGTAGCGGAAACGTTGAGGTCGTGGTGCGCCACTTCCCAGATGTAGCGCAATTGTTGAAGCTTCATATGAATCCCTCAAAGCAGGTAGACGCCACGGGCATCAGCGACGGTATATAACTATATTAATGGCGTGAAGAATAAATCTAGAACTTTTTTGTCAAATTGCCACTATTCGTGTTCTAGCGATCACCTTGGCGGCGACGCTCCACCAGCGGCACCAGATAAACCGGCACTCTCGCCAGCTGCAACACGCGTGCGGCGGTCCTGCCCAAAGGCGTTTCCGCGCCGGCACCATGGCTGTGACTACCTACGATCAGTAAATCCACCGAGAGTTTCTGCGCCTGGTCGAGAATCACTTGCGACGGATCCCCCTGTAGCACCCGCACGGCTTGAATCCGCGCCAGGTCCTGCTCCCCTTCGTCCCCCAACTCTTCGCGAAAACTGTCGAGCACCCGCTGCTCGATACTGGCAATCACCGTGCTCAGTCCCTGGCTGTGAAATTCGTTCAACGCCTGCTCATCGAGGTAACTCTGAAGCACCGACTCGGCAAACAGGCCCATAGGTTCAACCGCATGCACCACATACAAATCGGCATTGAATGTCCGCGCCAGCGCCAAGGCGTGCTGCATTACAAACGGTGCGTACAGGCCGAGGTCAGTGGCATACAGCATCGACCGAATCATATGACCTCCTCGCGAGCCAACATGGTGGAGATTGATTCAGCTTAGCAGTGCCTTGGCGAGTGCGATGCTCTGCGTAACGCGTTGAACGATGGGCTTAAATCTTTTGCTCGTTGCTTATGCCATGCGGGACATGACCGGTGGCGACGACTTCGCGGGCCAATTCGCAGTGACCGGCCTGATCGTCGAAAAACACGTCGGCGGCAAAGGCTTCGAGAAAGGCCGATTTGGTCAGGCCACCCAGAAACAGCGACTCGTCCAGCCGGATGTCCCATTCGCGCAACGTGCGAATGACTCGCTCATGGGCCGGCGCCGAACGCGCGGTGACCAACGCCGTGCGAATCGGGCAGTCGTCGTCGGGAAACTCGCGCTGCAACAGATTGAGAGCTGCCAGGAAGCCTTTGAACGGCCCTCCGCGCAACGGCTCACGGGCGGCTTCGCGCTCGCTGGCCTGAAACGCTTCCAGGCCACCAGACTGGTAGACACGCTCCGACTCGTCGGAAAACAGCACCGCATCACCGTCGAAGGCAATCCGCAATTCATCGCTGGCCGCGCGGCTGGCACCGCCCGACAAAATGGTTGCTGCCGCGAAACCGGCGTCCAGCGCACTGCGCACGTCTTCGGCATGCGTCGACAGAAACAGGTCGCAGCCAAAGGCTTTGAGATACGGATAAGGACTGCGCCCGCCGACAAACGCCGCACGAGAAATCGCCAGCCCATAATGGTGAATCGAGTTAAACACCCGCAAACCGGTGTCGGCGCTGTTGCGCGACACCAGGATCACCTCGACCCGTGAGCGGCCGAGATGGGTATTGAGGTTCAGGAGTTTTTGCACCAGAGGGAAGGCATCACCGGGCTCGAGGATTTCGTCTTCGTGTTCAATCTGATATTGCCGGTAAGCCTCGACGCCACTCGACAGGTAAACCTTGTGGCTCTCGCTCAGGTCGAACAGTGCTCGCGAAGAAATCGCCAGCACCAGTTTGTCGTCTATGCCCTTTACCATGCCCTTCCCCCCGGATTGATCGACTCAGGTGTTACGTCGATCGATAAAACTCAAACTGCGATACAACGCCTCGATAAGCGGTAACTCGCACCCCGCCGCTTTGGCCGCCGCCAGGGGCCGTGCGTAAATCGCGGCCAGCTCCAGCGGTCGTTTGTGCAGAAAATCGTGGTACATGCTCGGCCAGTAATCCGGCATTTTCTCGGTCACCATGAACAGATGGTCGGCGTAACCGGCCGGCACGTCGTGTCCACAGGCGGTTGCCCCCAGAACCACTTCGGCCATCAAGGCCTTGATCAGTTCCCGGCTGTCGGCATCGGCCATCAAAGGCGTGGTGCTGGCTCCCAGCAACACCGACAGGCCGTTGTAAGGGATATTCCAGACCAGTTTTTGCCAGCGCGCCTGGTGCAGGTTAGCCATGGCCTGGGAATCGATGCCGGCCGTACGGAACAGGCCAACACCCTCCTCGACAATTGCGGTGCGCGTTAACTCATCGGCCGCGAGGCCGCTGTGGTAACCGACATGCACCGCGCCAAGGGCTTGATGGGTAATGACACCCGGGCCCTCGCGATGTACGCAGATATAACAGAGCCCACCGAGCACATGCAGCGAATCGGGAAGCCTCTCACGCAGACTGTCTTCAACGTCCAGGCCATTTTGCAACACCAACACCTTGGCGTTGGGTGCTGCGGCTTGAAGGATCGCCGGTGCCAGGTCCGCGTTGCTGGTGGTTTTTGCGCCCACCAGCAACCAGTCGCAGGGCGGCATGTCTTCGGCCGACGAATAGGCCTGCACCGGGTTCAATGTCAGCGCGCCATGAACCGCGCTGTCGAGTTGCAGCCCACGCTCGGCCACCACTGAAAACTCACTGCGCAGCAAGAAGTGCACATCGAAACCGGCACGCGCCAGCATCATCCCGTAGAACCCGCCGATTGCACCGGTTCCGATTACACCGATTGTCGGCTTGGTGACTGCCCCCATCATGGCAACTCCTCTGCTGTTTTCATCAGCGCCCGCCCGACCGCTTCATTGAGTTCGGTACCGGTCAGGCGCGATTTTAGTGCCCCGAAAAACTCGCCGTCGCGCACGACAAACAGCGCTGGCAAATGAAAAACCTGATAACGCTCGACCACCCCGCCATTGTTCCCGGCATCGATCCAGCACAGTCGATCAACGTTTAGATCGAGCCCTGGCAGTTGCTCACGGGCAAATCGGCAACTGGCGCAACCGACGCTGGTGAAAATCACCAGGGATACGCCGCTCATCGCCAGCAGCCGTTGGTCGGCATCGAAATCGGTCAGTTCCAATTCGACCACTATACTGGGGGAAACAATGTCAGATGGCCGACACAGGGAGTCCGTGTTCATGGGACGTTTTATTCCTCATCCTGACGATGTGCCCGTCGAATTAACGTTACTGACGCATGAGTGCATCTCGCGACAGCGCTTGCACACTATCAGCCTCGGGGGCATGGCTTGCAATTATCACCGGGCCTGGCGCCACGGCACGGCGCTGGAAGTGCGCATGCCCACCTTGAACCCCGACATGCGTTATCTGGGCTATGTAGCCTGGTGCCTGCGACGCAAACGCGGCTATCTGGTGGGCATTGCCTTCGTCGATGAACAGATGCTGTTCAGCGCCCGGATGGGCGAGCAGGTGTGCCAGATCGAACGCTATTGCCGCCTGCATGACGCGCATGACGACTTGCAGGGTATTCAGGCGCTGGCCCTCGAATGGGTCCAGCAGCATGCCGACGAGTTCTCTCACGACACCGTACGCAAGGCATTTGCGCAGCCAATGCTGGATTAAACCCATTGTCGAGCAGGCGGATAACGCGCTAAGGTTCGGCTCCCCGACGCGCTTAATTTGCTGTGCTCCGCCGCGCGGGTTCGCTGGCGGCCGGCACCCGTGACCTGACGAGTAAACGATGGCTGATTTACCGATCAACGACCTAAACGTCGCCTCCAACGAGACTCTGATCACTCCTGATCAGCTCAAGCGCGATATCCCCCTGAGCGACGCTGCCCTGCGCACCGTCACCAAGGGCCGCGAAGTCATTCGCAACATTCTGGATGGCACCGACCACCGCCTGTTCGTCGTCATCGGGCCTTGCTCGATCCACGACATCAAGGCCGCCCACGAATACGCCGAGCGCCTGAAAGTGCTCGCCGCCGAAGTGTCCGATACCCTGTATCTGGTCATGCGCGTGTATTTCGAGAAGCCACGCACCACCGTCGGCTGGAAAGGCTTGATCAACGACCCCTACCTGGACGACTCGTTCAAGATCCAGGACGGCTTGCACATCGGTCGCCAGTTGTTGCTGGACCTGGCCGAAAAAGGCCTGCCGACCGCCACCGAAGCCCTCGACCCGATCTCCCCGCAATACTTGCAGGACCTGATCAGCTGGTCGGCCATCGGCGCACGCACCACCGAATCCCAGACCCACCGCGAAATGGCTTCCGGCCTGTCTTCGGCGGTCGGCTTCAAGAACGGCACCGACGGCGGCCTGACAGTGGCGATCAACGCCCTGCAATCGGTATCCAGCCCGCACCGCTTCCTGGGTATCAACCAGGAGGGTGGCGTGTCGATCGTCACCACCAAGGGCAACGCTTACGGCCATGTGGTCTTGCGCGGCGGCAACGGCAAGCCGAACTATGACTCGGTCAGCGTCGCGCTCTGCGAGCAAGCGCTGAACAAGGCGAAGATCAAGCCAAACATCATGGTTGATTGCAGCCACGCCAACTCCAACAAGGACCCGGCCCTGCAACCACTGGTGATGGAGAACGTCGCCAACCAGATTCTGGAAGGCAACAAGTCGATCATCGGCTTGATGGTCGAGAGTCACCTGAACTGGGGCTGCCAGGCCATCCCGAAAGACCTCGCCGACCTGCAATACGGCGTATCGATCACCGACGCCTGCATCGACTGGTCCGCCACCGAAAACACCTTGCGCAGCATGCATGCCAAGCTCAAGGACGTGCTGCCAAAACGTGACCGCAACTGATCAACGTTTAGCGCACACAAAAACGCCAGGCTTAAACCTGGCGTTTTTTTATGCGTTCGTTTTGATCACAGCTTGGCAGCGTGCCGTTGGTGACGCTCCATGTAGCGCTCAACGTAGGAGCACGATGGAATGACGGTGTAACCCATTTCGTCTGCGTACTCCAACGCCTTCTCGGTCAAGGCTGCTGCAATGCCGCGTCCCCGCAATGCGTTGGGCACGAATGTGCGATAGATATCCAGGGTCTGTTTCCCCAGATCCATATAGGTCAGGTAGGCACGATGACCGTCCACACTGGTCTCGAACTGATGACCAGCCTGGTCATGGTGGATGGACAACGCCTCGCTCATCACTACTCCTCGCGGGTCTTGAATTCTGACCCCTACCTTACCGATGTTTTTCCGGCGAAGGAACATCTACGCCACCCCGTGCCAATGGACACCGAGAAGAACTGCACCGATCTCGCGCAACCGAGCACGTATCAAATAGTAGGCACCATTGGCAAAAATGCTCAAGGTACGCTCGTCATCATGCTCAACTGGCGGGTGCTGCTTCAGGGAACGCAGGGACGGCTCGACCGGCGGTCTTTGCGGGTCGAAAGCCTGAACATTGCCGGATGTTGAGACTTAAGACGAACCCGCGATTTTAAAGTCACCTCTACATGGATAAAGATTATGAGGGCCGCTGCGCAAAATTCGAACGAAAGTATGGACGAGTTCATCTAGCCAGACTTTAGCCAAGACTGAAAAAAAACGCCGTGAGTGCCGGGAACTTTTCCTCACCGCTTCGCTCAGGCTCGGGCCTCGTAGCTGGATATTTTTTAAACAATGCAGTTAAAAGTTGCTCGAAAAAGAATCAACGCCTACAATTTTTTTTGCTTCTTGCGTTACGTCAGTTTACTTACGAGTAGTAATGAGTAGTATGTACGCCGGCTATTTCCTCACTCTGAGGAGACAGCTACTTAATTGAAAGTCCTTGAAGGGGAACACGATGAACAACGTTCTGAAATTCTCTGCTCTGGCTCTGGCCGCAGTTCTGGCTACCGGTTGCAGCAGCGCATCGAAAGAAACAGAAGCACGTCTGACCGCTACTGAAGACGCAGCAGCTCGCTCCCAAGCTCGTGCAGACGAAGCTTACCGTAAAGCTGATGAAGCTCTGGCTGCTGCTCAAAAAGCACAACAGACTGCTGACGAAGCTAACGAGCGTGCTCTGCGCATGCTGGACAAAGCTAGCCGCAAGTAATAATCCCTCGGGATTGTTATCAAGCCGACCCATTTTATGGGTCGGCTTTTTTGTTGCCGGGTGTTTTCTTCCGGCAATAAAAAACCCGCCGACGCAACCTGCGTCGGCGGGTTTCTTTCAAGCCTTACTGCAATGGATCGAGCGGTGCACTCGACATCATTGGCGCAGCCCCGTTCGGCACAGCGATTTCCACCGGCAGGCCATCTTCAGCGGCGACCACGTCGCGCACCACATCCCAATTCATACGTAGGTTGTTAGTGATGTCTTCACGCTTGAGCATCGCGTTGATAACCGCAGTGTGCTTGTCGACCACCGAAGGGTTGCCCTTGTCATCCAGTGGCGTGTGCGCTTCCAGATAAACCTTGCCGGCACTCACACCGAACTTGTACGGGTCGTTGATGATCCGCACCGACGTACCGACCGGCACCATGCCAGCCATTTCCAGCACGTTGTTGTTGAACATGCGGAAGCAGCCATGACTGGTACGCATGCCGATGCCAAACTTCTTGTTAGAGCCGTGGATCAGGTAGCCCGGTGTACCCAGAGTGAACTTGAACGGCCCCAGAGGGTTGTCTGGGCCTGCCGGCACCACATTAGGCAGCGGATCTCCGTCGGCGGCGTGCTCGGCCTTGATCGACGCTGGAGGCGTCCAGGTCGGGTTCGGCGTCTTCGCGGTGATGCTGGTGTGGGCAATCGGCGAACCCCAGCCCTCACGACCGATACCCAACGGGAACGTGTACACCACGTTCTTGCCTTTCGGGTAGTAGTAGAGGCGGTACTCGGCCAGGTTGATCACGATGCCTTCACGCGGTCCCGGTGGCAGGATGAAACGTGTTGGCAGAATGATTTCGGTGCCGGCGCCCGGCAACCATGCATCAACTCCAGGGTTGGCCGCGACCATTTCCGTGTAGCCCAGGTCGTAGGCGGTACCAAGGTCGGCGAAGGTATCTTCGTATTTGGCCTTGATCACTTGCACCTGACCGATGATGTCTTCACCGGGCGGTGGCAGGGGAAACTCCAATGCTGCAACTGGACCGGCCGCAAACAACGCAGCAAGAGTCAGGCAGCGGGTAACGGCAGGAAAACGCGGCAACATCCGGAAAGTCCTTCGCAGGTCGACTAGGGTAAAAGCGCGATTGTACACCGCCGCCCGTAAATTCGGGGAGTTGGTCGATAGCAAGCTATCCTTGACGCCTTAGAGCTCGAATCGCAGCTCTGGCCAGATGGGCGAAGTGCCGCGCTTTTGCGATTCCAGAATGGCTCGGCACAGCGAGCACAGTCGCTGGTCCTGAAACACACGACGGTCGACGCTCGACCAGCGTGGCTGTGCCGGCAACAGGCTGCCGCACAAGGTTCGGTCCGCCGAGCCGCCCAGTTCCAGCTGACGCGTCACCAGATGCACCCGCACTTCCTGGCAGGCGAACAGATCCAGCTGTTCGTCAGGCTCGATCAGTTGGTAGGCAAAAAGTGACCAGGCGGGACGCGGCATCGGGGGCTCCAAATCGGGGGCGCCACCTTAGCCGAAAGCCTGCTTCTAGAAAAGTCTCATAACAGCGGTTTTAGCGTAGGCCAGACATTTTCCAGCAACTTGTCCTGAGCCCCGGCCGCCGGGTGTATGCCGTCGGCCTGCATCAGGTCTGGATGACCGCCCACACCGTCGAGAAAAAACGGCACCAGCGGGATTTTCTTCTCATTGGCCAGGTTGCTGTAGACCTTGGCAAAGGCCTCGGTGTAACGAACGCCGTAATTGGGTGGCAATTGCATGCCCAACAGCAACACCTTGGCACCGCTGTCCTGAGAGCTGTCGATCATCGCCGCAAGGTTTTGTTGCAATTGCGTCGGAAGCAATCCACGCAGACCGTCATTGCCGCCCAACTCAAGGATGACCAACTCAGGCTTATGCTCTGCAAGCAGCGCGGGCAGGCGTGCCTGGCCTCCGGCACTGGTGTCGCCGCTGATGGACGCATTGATCACTTTGTCGTCGAAACCTTCGCGCTTGAGCCGTTGTTCAAGCAGTGAGACCCACCCCAACCGGGTATCCAGCCCGAAACCGGCGCTGATACTATCGCCAACGATCAGGACAGTACCCGCCGCTGCGTTCTGGGCCATGCACATCAAGGCCAGGCCAGCACTCAAAAACCACACACGCATCGGATTCTCCATGGGCGCAAGCATTCTCACCGCGAAGAACCTCAGCAAAGTGGTCCCCAGCGCGGAAGGTGAACTGACTATCCTGCACGAACTCAGCCTGGAACTGAACAAGGGCGACAGCCTGGCCATCGTCGGCGCCTCCGGTTCCGGCAAATCCACCCTCCTCGGCCTGCTGGCCGGCCTCGACCTGCCCAGCAGCGGCGAAGTCACGCTGGCCGGGCAAGGGCTGAGCGCACTCGACGAGGATCAACGTGCTCGCATCCGGGCCGAGCATGTCGGTTTTGTTTTCCAGTCCTTTCAGTTGCTCGACAGCCTCAACGCGTTGGAAAACGTCATGTTGCCGCTGGAACTCGATGGCCGCAAAGACGCCCGCGAGCGGGCCACCGAATTGCTGCAACGGGTCGGTCTGGGCCAGCGCCTGACGCACTCGCCGCGCCAGCTCTCGGGAGGTGAACAGCAACGTGTGGCGATTGCCCGGGCGTTTGCCGCCGAACCCGACGTGCTGTTTGCCGATGAACCCACCGGCAACCTCGACAGCCACACCGGCGAGCGCATCAGCGATCTGCTGTTCGAACTCAATCAGGAACGCGGCACGACGCTGGTGCTCGTGACGCACGACGAACGCCTGGCACATCGCTGCCGGCGTCTGATCCGCCTTGAAGCCGGCCTGCTGGTCGCCCCTCTGGAGCCTTGATGGCACGCCTGCCGCTGTTGCGCCTGTTCAGTCTTGCCATCCGCCAACTGCTGCGCGACGCCCGCGCCGGTGAATTGCGGGTGTTGTTCTTCGCCTTGCTGGTGGCCGTAGCGGCGAGCACCGCCATCGGTTACTTCGGCGCCCGCCTGAACGGCGCCATGATGTTGCGCGCCACCGAGTTTCTCGGTGCCGACCTGCTGCTCGAAGGCAGCTCACCGGCGCGTCCCGAACAGATCAACAGTGGCCTGGAATTGGGGCTCGAACACGCTCAAGTGGTGGAGTTCTCCAGCGTCATCGCCACCGACAATGGCATTCAACTGTCCAGCATCAAGGCGGCCGACGCGGTCTACCCACTGCGCGGCGAACTGAAAAGCGCCCCGACACCCTTCGCCCCGGAAGAACCCGGTGGCGGACCGAAACCCGGTGAAGCCTGGGTCGAAGCGCGCTTGCTGACAGCACTGGACCTGAAGATCGGCGACAGCATCGACGTCGGCCTGAAAACCCTGAAGCTGGCACGCGTGCTGACCTACGAACCCGACCGGGCGGGCAACTTCTACAGCCTGACACCACGCGTGCTGATCAACCTCGACGACCTAACCGCCACCGGTGTGGTGCAACCGGGTAGCCGGGTCAGCTACCGTGAACTCTGGCGCGGCAAAGCCGAGGCGCTGGAAACCTATCGTCAATTGATCAAGCCAGGACTGGCCGCCAACCAGCGACTGCAGGATGCCCGCGACGGCAACCGACAAATTGGCGGCGCATTGGGCAAGGCCGAGCGCTACCTCAACATGGCGAGCCTGGTGGCCGTTCTTTTGTCCGGCGTGGCAGTCGCGCTGTCGGCAACACGCTTCGCTACCCGCCGATTCGATGCCAGTGCCTTGCTGCGCTGCCTGGGCCTGTCGCGCCGGGAAACCATGGTGCTGTTCAGTTTGCAGTTGACGGTACTGGGACTGCTCGCCAGCCTCAGTGGCGCTCTCCTGGGCTGGCTGGCACAGCTTGGGCTGTTTGCACTGCTGCATGACTTGTTACCGACCGATGTGCCACCGGGAGGTCTGCTGCCGGCCATCGCCGGGATCGGTACAGGGCTGGTGGCGCTGGCCGGTTTCGCCTTGCCGCCGCTCGCCGCACTCGGTCGCGTGCCACCGCTGCGGGTGCTGCGTCGGGACATGCTGCCGATCCCCTCCAGCACCTGGATGGTTTATGGCGCTGCGTTGGGTGCCCTAGGCCTGATCATGTGGCGCCTGAGCCTCGACCTGGTGCTGACCTTCGCTCTGCTCGGCGGTGGCGTGATCGCCGCGCTGGTGCTCGGCGGCTTGCTCCTGCTGCTGCTGAAAAGCCTACGGCGGCTGCTGGCCCGTGCTTCGCTACCCTGGCGCCTAGGGCTCGGCCAACTGCTGCGTCATCCATTGGCGGCCGCGGGACAAGCCTTGGCTTTCGGCCTGATTCTACTGTCCATGGCGCTGATCGCGTTGCTGCGGGGCGAACTGCTGGATACCTGGCAAAATCAACTGCCAAAAAATGCGCCGAACTATTTTGCGCTGAACATTCTGCCGGCGGACAAACAGGCCTTTACTGATCGCCTGATCGAACTGTCGGCGCAGTCCGCGCCGCTCTATCCCGTGGTGCCAGGGAGACTGATCAGCATCAATGACGTGCCCGTGCAAGACATCGTCAGCAAGGATTCGGCGGGTGATCGAGCGATTCAGCGCGACCTGAGCCTGACCTGGGCGGCCGACTTGCCGGCAGGTAACAAACTGACGGCGGGCAACTGGTGGAGCGAACAGGCACCCGAAGCAGTACCTGGCGTTTCTGTTGAAGGCAAAGTCGCCGAAAGCCTAAAACTCAAGCTCGGCGATCATATGGTGTTTACCGTGGGCGGGGTCAACCGTGAAGCGAAAGTCACCAGCCTGCGAGACATCAACTGGGACAACTTCCAGCCAAATTTTTTCATGATCTTCCAGCCCGGCACTCTGAAGGATTTGCCAGCGACCTACCTGACCAGTTTCTATCTGGCGGCCGGGCATGACCAGCAGATTGTCGACCTGTCGCGCAGCTTCCCGGCGGTCACCATTCTGCAAGTCGAAGCCTTGCTGCAGCAGCTACGCAGCATCCTCGCCCAAGTCACGCTGGCGGTGGAATATGTGTTGCTGTTTGTACTGGCGGCGGGGATGGCGGTGTTGTTTTCCGGCTTGCAGGCAACACTCGATGAACGCATTCGCCAAGGCGCCCTGTTACGAGCACTGGGGGCCGAACGGCAATTGCTGGTGAAAGCCCGACGGATCGAGTTCGGATTACTCGGCGCAGTCAGCGGGCTATTGGCAGCACTGGGGTCGGAACTGGTGAGCCTGGTGCTCTACCGCTATGCCTTCGACCTGCCGTGGCATCCGCATCCGTGGTTGTTGGTGCTGCCATTGATCGGCGCAGTGCTGATTGGCGGCGCCGGTGTGTTCGGTACGCGTCGAGCCTTGAACGCCAGCCCACTGACAGTGTTGCGCGAGGGTTGATAGACTCAAGGCTTCTCCATCACAAGAAGTTGTCATGAGCCGCTATCGCCCTCCCCGCACCGCTGGCACCGCGCTGATCACCCCCGAAGGGGAGGCGCGGATGCGGGCCGAGTTTCACGAACTTTGGCATGTACGGCGACCGCAAGTAACGCAGTCTGTGAGCGAGGCCGCAGCTCAGGGTGATCGCTCCGAGAACGCGGAATACACCTACGGCAAAAAAATGCTGCGCGAAATAGACAGCCGTGTGCGCTTCCTCACCAAACGGCTGGAAGCGCTCAAAGTGGTTAGCGAGAAACCCAGCGACCCGAACAAAGTCTATTTTGGCGCCTGGGTCACCATCGAAGACGAGGACGGCAAAGAGTCGCGCTACCGCATCGTCGGCCCGGACGAGCTAGACCTGAAACTGGGGCTGATCAGCATCGACTCACCGCTCGCTCGCGCGCTGATCGGCAAGGCGCTGGACGCCGAAGTTCGCGTCCAGACACCTACCGGTGAGCAATGCGTGTATATCGTGGCGATTGAGTACCTTTGAACCTTAGCGTCGGGTAATCAAACCTTGCCGGGCAACGCGGGTCAGTTGCCTGATCACTTCAGGGGCGTCTTCAAGACTCGGCGATTGAATCACTGCCAGATCAAAGCTGTCGTTGGCAAATCGAGCCAGCGATTCACCGTCTTCGACAAACTGGATCAGAAATGCCGCAGGGCCGCCGGTACGGCGTGGCCAGCCATCGAGATAACGCAGAAGTGTCGGCTGATGTTGACCGCCAAGCAGGATTTTTGGATTGCGCTGGGTGAGATGTGCCGTGATCGGCGCGGGACGTACAACGGGGCTAAGTGCGTTCATCGAATCGTGTCTCTGCCTCAAAAGTCTGCATGGCAGGTGAGAGGCAACACCGAACCAGCGCTTTAGCGGTATTTCGAAGCCTGTTTCAAGCTTCTGTCGGCAACTGAATGAGTCACCTGGCGCCCCGCAAGTAGCTGTTTAAATCGGCGCATGAGCAGCATCCTAGAGAAGCCGACACAGCAGTGTCAAGAATCACGCGCAACAAAAAAGGCCCGCGCAGTGCGGGCCTTTTAGTTGAGCCAGAGCGGTCAGTCGGTGATGGCACCGTCCAGCGACAGCTTGCCGGCACCTTCGATCAATACCGCGATACTGCCACCGAGCAGGGCCAGGGCGAATTCATAGCCGTTGTTGGCCATGAACAAGCCGTTGTGGATATGCACGGAGAAAATCGCAACCAGCGAGAGGATGGTCAGCCCCAGCGCCGCAGGACGTGTCAGCAGACCGATAATCAGGGCCAGACCGCCAAAGAACTCCGTCCCCCCGGCCAGAATCGCCATCAGATGACCCGGTGCAAGGCCCACGCTTTCCATGTATTGCGCGGTGCCGGCGATGCCGTAGCCACCAAACATGCCGAAGAGTTTCTGTGCGCCATGAGCCGCAAAAATGATCCCGACAACGATCCGTATGGCGGTCAGGCCGAAACCGGCGCGGGTAAACAGTACCTTGTTGATCAGTGAGCTCATGCTGTGTCATCCATTGTCAGTGTGTGTTCGTTGGGCGCCATATTAATCGATAAAACGAATGCTAAAAGCGCAATAATTGCACCATAACAATCAGCTTAGTCGATCATTTACGAGAAACAACTTTTTGCCCCTGCGGCTCCAGCGATTCCCTCTCACGATCGAATGCCAAGTAGTACTTGTTGACGCTATTAACGTAGCTGACGGGTCCCATTCCCACCTGCTCCATGGCAATGCGCTCGACCTGGAAAAACCATTGATTAGGGTTAAGTCCACGCCGCCGGGCTTCGGCGCGCATTCCCTGAACCCGCTCCGGGCCAATGTTGTAGGCCGCCAGTACAAACGCCATGCGCTCACGTTCGTTGAGTTTGGGGCTGGCGAAGAACTTGCGACGGATCATGGCCAGGTACTTGGCACCGGCCTGGACATTGGCGTCGAGCTCCTGAATGTTGTTGACCCCGACCCGCTGGGCGGCGGACGGGGTGATTTGCATCAGGCCGGTGGGACCGCCACTGCCGCGGGCATTGGGCTGCAAGGCTGACTCCTTGAACGCCAGCGCCGCCAGGTTCAACCAGTCCATGCCTTGGGCATCGGCGTGTTTCTGCAGCACCGGCCGCAGTTTTTCCAGGCGTTGGCGATCGGCCTTGGCCAGTGGATAGTGCACTTGGTACAGACGCCGATAGATCCGCAGAAACGCCACGTCCTGGTCTGAAGGCTTCTTGTACGTCGTCAAAAACCGATCGATGCTTGCCCGCAACATTGCCGCATCGCGGCGCACAAACCAGAACTCTTCGCCCGGGTCGCTGATCAGCACCTGTTTGTCGAAGCGCAATTTGGGCAGGATCTTGCCCCAGCGCTCGGCAATCGGTTGCTCGACGATGGTCAGGTGAAAGATCCCGCCTTGAACCATCTCCAGCACATCTTCGACGGCAAGACTGGGATCGACCCACTCGATCGTTATCGGTGCCAGCTTGTGCAGTGCGAGTTTGGAATTGATCTGGCTCACCGCATCCCCGGCCGCACTGCCCGTGGGCAACGCCAGGGTTTTGCCGGAGAGTTGTTCGACCTTGGTGTAGCGACGCTCGCCTTTAATCCCCACCAGCACCAACGGGATGTTGCTGGCGATCGGCTCACTGCTGCTGACTGCGTGGCCCGGCTGTAAATCAAGCAACTCCCCCGGTGCGACCAGATCCCCCTCTCCACGCTGCAGGGCACCGAGCAATTGATCCTTGGCTTTGGGGATGATCTTGAGGGTGACTTCCTGACCGTCACGGGCATGGCCGTTGAGGTATTGCTCGAAGGCGCGCAAGCGGTGGTATTCGACACCGATGGCCTGGCCCTGGACTTCGCCGGAGCTGTTGCGGCTCTGGTTGACCAGCACCCGCAATATGCGGCTGCTGCGTATTTCTGCCAGGTCGCGCACCTGCGCCGCCGGCACGGCTTGCAGCGGCCCGGCCAGACGCGCAACCGCCGGCATCGGCAGCAGCAACGAACAGCACAGCAATAGCAATATCGAGGGACGTATCATCCACTCTCCGGAAAGAATACTGGGCCGACTCCTCAAGTTTCATGGAATCGAACGACAGAAACAGAGCGCCATGAGCGCTGGCAAAGTGCGAAAGACTGGCACAGTGATGGCACCTTGACCACCCTGACCTGTCTCGCGGCATCAAGAGACAGCTTCAACTCGTTGTAGTTCTTGGCTTTTCTTATAAATCTACAGCTCTGATATGCTTTCCGGCCTTTGGTCCGAGGTAGCACCATGCAACTCATCGATATCGGCGTCAACCTGACCAACCCCAGTTTTGCCGACAAACACCAGGCCGTACTCGACCGCGCGTATGCCGCGGGGGTCTGCCAATTGGTACTGACCGGCACCAATGTCGAGGGCAGTGAACAAGCCCTGGAGCTGTGCCAACAACTGGACGAAACAGCTCAACGGCTGTTCGCCACTGCTGGCATTCACCCCCATGCGGCGACTGACTGGAATGCTGACAGCGCGCAGCGTCTGCGCAGTTTGCTCAAGGAGCCGAACGTGGTGGCCGTGGGTGAATGCGGGCTGGATTTCAATCGTGATTTCTCGCCCCGCCCACAGCAGGAAAAAGTCCTGGAAGAACACCTGGCGATGGCAGTCGAGTTGCAGTTGCCGGTGTTCCTGCATGAGCGCGACGCCAGTCAGCGACTGCTGGAAATCCTGCGTGATTACCGTGACCAATTGCCGGCCGCCGTGGTGCATTGCTTCACCGGCGAAAAGAAAGCCTTGTTCAGCTACCTCGATCTGGATTTGCACATCGGTATCACCGGCTGGATCTGCGATGAACGCCGCGGCACGCACCTGCATCCGTTGGTGAAGGAGATCAAGCGCGGACGCTTGATGCTGGAGAGCGATGCTCCGTATCTGCTGCCACGCAGCCTGCGGCCCAAGCCAAAAAATGGACGTAATGAACCGGCGTATTTGACTGAAGTTTTACGGGAAGTGGCGTTGCATCGCGGGGAAAGCGAAGAAGATCTCGCCGCCCACAGCACCGCCTGTGCACGAGCATTCTTCGGTCTGCCCACCATCGCCCAGTAACCACCACTCCTACAGGGGACGGTGAGGGTTGTTGATCCATATCAAATGCAGAACCCCTCGATAGCGACACAATGCTGGCACCTTGCCAATGCTGTTTCCGCTATCAGAGAAGACCTCCATGGGTGCCTGGCTTAGCAACATCTCGCTGAAATACAAATTTTGGGCGGTCAACGCGGTTGCCTTCTTCACGACCCTGTTGCTGGTGCTGTACGCCGTGCAGCTCGAACAACAGGCGCGCAGTCATGCCGCTCAGGCGAGCGCTCAGGCGCAAGTGCGATTGCTCAGCGCCTGGCCATCCGGGCAACCGCTGCCCAAGGCCGACAACCTGTTGACCTTCGGGCACGGGCAGGCGCCGCTGCTGAACGGTCAGCCGCTGCTGGAACTGACGGATAGCCATGGCTGGGTCGAGATCAACTCAATGCCGCTGTTCGGTGATAACCCGTTGATGGGCGCCGAAGTGTTCGCTCGTCCCGATGGCCAGCAGGTGGCGCTGCTCGCTTTTGGCCCGAGCCTGAACCAGGTATTCAGCGAGCGATTCACCCACTACGCAGTCGCCGTTTTTATCCTGATGCTGGCAATGCTGGGTGCATCGCAACTGCTCATCCGCTTCCTGCTGAGTCAGCTCAACACTCTGAAAGATGTGATGCTTCACGTCGAGAAAACCGGCGACCTGTCAGCCCGTGTGCCACTGGCTAGCAAGGACGAAGTCGGGCAGATGGCGCATGCCTTCAACGCGATGCAGGCCGGTTACCAACGGGTGGTAACCACCGTCGCCAGCACGGCTCGGCAATTGGATATCGGCGCCGCACGCCTGGCCTCAAGCATGAACGACGTGCGCCACGGCATGCTCGGCCAGCAAAGCGAAACCGATCAGGCCGCCACGGCGATCAACGAAATGACCGCGACGGTCCACCACATCGCCCAACATGCCGGCGCGACCCGCGACCTCTCGCAAACCGCCGACACCCTGGCCGGCAGCGGGCAGGAAGTGGTCATCAGGGTACAGAAGTCGATTGCCGGGCTGTCCAGCGGCGTGCAGCAGACGGCCGAGATGATTCAACGTCTGGCCGAGGACAGCCAGAAAATCAACGGTGTGGTCAGCGTGATTCACAGCATCGCCGAGCAAACAAACCTGCTGGCCCTGAATGCGGCCATCGAGGCGGCACGGGCCGGTGAAATGGGCCGGGGCTTTGCCGTCGTCGCCGATGAGGTGCGCAACCTGGCCAAAAGCGTCCAGACCTCCACCGACGAGATCACCTTGATGGTGTCCGCCTTGCAGGCCGGGACCCGGGACGCGGTGGACTTCATGCAGGAAAGCTCCTTCAAGGCCGACGACTGCGTGCAGCAGGCTCAAGAGGCCGGCGCCGCGCTGGCGGAGATCACCGGCGCCGTGGCGCAGATGCGTGAAAGCAACACGCAGATTGCGGTGGCAGCCGAACAGCAGAGCCATGTGGCGGAAGAGATGAACCGGGCGGTGGTGAGTATTCGGGATGTGACGGAGAACACCGTGCAGCAGACCATAACCTCAGCCACCACCAGTCATGAACTCGCGGCGTTGGCCGGGGAATTGAGTAAGGCGATCGGACAGCTCAAATTGTAAGGGCCCCATCGCGGGCACGCCCGCTCCCACATGTGATTTCAGTGACCACTCGTTAGGTGACAACACACATACACTGTGGGAGCGGGCTTGGTCCGGGCGGCGATCCGACGATAGCGTCAGCCGGGGCACATCAAACCTGGCCATGCCCACCTATTAACCCTATAGCCAACCTCGATTCGCCGACCGTCCTCCCCCCGCCTATTCTTCAATCATATGGTCAACACGGATTGAGGAGTTCCAACATGGGCAAACGTCACCCCAACCTACCCGCCTGGCAATGGCGAGCGTACCCCAACAATCATCAGCACCCGACCAACCTGGTGCTGCACCTGATTGCCGTGCCGCTGTTCATTGTGGCGTTTCTATTGATTGTTTCCGGTGTGTTCAACCTGAGCCTGGCAAACATCGCCATCGGTGTGGTCGGCCTGTTCGCGGCCCTGGCCCTGCAACGTCACGGTCACCGTCTGGAGGCGCAAGCCTCCGAGCCGTTCAGTGATCGCAAAGACGCGGTCTCACGCTTGCTGGTCGAGCAGTTCCTGACGTTCCCACGGTTTTTTCTGAGCGGCGGCTGGTGGCGCGCCTGGCGTGAGCGCCACCGTCGGCACTGATCAGGCGAAAATCGTGACCGTCTGCCGGCTCATGGCGATCAACTGACCGTCCGCGCTCCAGAGTTTTGCAGCCGCATGGCCGTAGCCGTCTGCGCCGTGCTCGGTTTCCACCCGGTATTTACACCAGTCCAGTGTGCTCAATGGCAGCAATGGCTGGACGAATTCGATGGTCCAGGTCAGCGTGCTGCCCATTGCCGGCTTTTTCAAATGAGGCAACAAGGACGGCGGCCAGGCATCCACCAGCGCGAGAATATGTGACTCAGTGACAGCCTCCTCCTTCACGTCCCCACGCAAACGCACCCAGCCGCCCATTTCGCGAGAGTCGTTGCCGGTGAACGGCATGCCACCTACCGCCCAGCGCATCGCCAGATGCTGCATGAACTCTGGAATCACGCCGGGAATGAAGGGCAACTCCTGGCATTCGTCCCAGTGCTTCATGTCGGGTGCCGGTTTTGCCGCGATCGCCACTTCGGAAGGCCGCGAGGCACCAAAGCTGCCCTGAATCAACGTCACCACTTGCCCCTTCTGCATCGCCCGGCCGAGCACCTGGCTGACAGCCTTACCTTCGCGCAATACATCGACTTCAAAGCTGACAGGCACTTCAGGCTCAACGGGGCCGACAAAGGTGATCGCCAGCGAACGCACCGGCCGGTCTGCCGGGACTTTTGCGCGCATGGCTTCGTATTGCAACGCCGCCACCAGGCCACCGAAACTGGCACGCCCCTGCGCCCATCCGGCTGGAATAGACAGCTCCAGCGGTTGCCGGCGGACGGCGTCGAGCAGATCGCAAAAGCGCATGAAAACCTCAGAGACGGAAAAAAGTAGAGAGGGATCTTAACCAGCCAGCGACGTGGATACAGCACTTATTCCGGCCAAAAGCACTGACAGAAGGGCCGTGACTGGTGCGAACACGGATTGCACACCCGACACAAAACAAATGTGGGAGCGGGCTTGCCCGCGATAGCGGTCTGACAGTCACTATTAAGGTGTCTGTGCTGCCGCCATCGCGGGCAAGCCCGCTCCCACATTTTTGATCGGTTGTGCTTTCAGGATTTGAAACAGCGGGCGCTTAGTTTGTCGAGAACGCGATCGGCGCGGCTTTCGGCCTCGGCCAAGGTGGTTTTCCAGACGGCGACACACGGCTGCAAATCAGCTTCCTCTTGCGCCCTGGCCAGCCATTGCCAGCTGTCGTGCCAATCACCCAAGGCACTCTGCGCCGACTTCAATCGGGACAACGCGGACTTCGGCAAACGGTCGAGCTCGGGATAGGCTTCGATGCCATAGCGCACACGCTTGATCAACAGGCGCAAACGGTGTCGGTCATGGGCTGGATCGTGCAACGCCACGTCCAGTTTCTTCCACTGTTTGCCCAAGCGTTTTTCGATGCGCTTACGCAAACCCTTGAGCAAACCCTGACGCTGGGACGCGCGTAAAAAACGCGGAAAGGCGTCGAAGATCATCAGCAGCTGCGCCAGCTCGGGGCTGACCGCCACCGCCGGATAAGCCTCGACCATTTGCGCCAACCGCCAATGTGCGGCTTCGGACTGACCGTGTTCAAGCAAATAGGCCGCCAGTACTTCACGATCGCGCAACGGCGTGGTCAGTTCGCCGACCCGCGCCGCCGCTGCCTCTACCTGCTCGACGCCGGGCAGCCCACGCAAGGGTCGCAACAGGCTGCGCAAATGGCGAACCGTGGTGCGCAGGTCGTGTAACGCTTCAGGGTCAGTGCGAGCACTCAAGCGTGCCTGACAGGCCAACAAGCGGACTTCAAGGCCCAGGACATGAGCCACCAACCGATCAACCAAATCAGACATCGCTTGCTCCCTGAGTCGAACTTCCCCTCTTGCCTACGTCATGCCTTCAACGGCCGGCACGAGACTCACGAATATAGAACCGTGCTTTCTGGGCCTTGCTGGCACAGCCTTCGTAAGCTTCGAATTGTTGCTGGGTCTTGGCACCGGTCAGCAACGACAGAGCCTTGGAGTAGCTGACGGTCCCGGCGAAACCTTCGGCCTTGGCCAAGTCTAGCTCATGCCACGCCGCATCGATCTGGCTTCCACAGCTTTCGCGGTAAGCCGTTTTACCGGCACAACCGGCGAGCGCCAATGCAATCAAAGGTACGCAAATCCAGGCTTTCATCAATACCACCTCAAGATAGGTCAACAGTCGTGCAGGTATGACGGTCCGGCACGTGAAAAGTGCCTTGGCCACACAAGGCAAACAAAACTATAGCGTGCGAAGAATAGCCATGTGCCGCCACGGAGTGTCGAAAAAACGACGCGCCCGGCCCATCGAGCGACCTTGGCGATTGAAGCCCGCCCTTCAATGGGTGCATTGTTGAACCTTGTCAGACGAGGGCGATTCATGAAAAAGCGTATCGCACTGGTACTGGGCTCAGGTGGAGCCCGAGGCTATGCCCATATCGGTGTCATTGAAGAGATCGAACGGCGTGGCTACGACATCGCCTGCATCGCCGGTTGTTCCATGGGCGCGGTGGTCGGCGGGATTTATGCCGCTGGCAAACTTGACGAGTATCGCAACTGGATCGAAAGCCTGGATTACCTCGATGTGTTGCGCCTGGTGGACGTCAGCTTTCGGCTTGGCGCGATTCGCGGTGAGAAGGTCTTCGGGCAGATCCGCAAGATCGTCGGCGAGATCAATATCGAAGACCTGCGCATTCCTTACACGGCCGTGGCCACGGACCTGACCAACCAGCAGGAAATCTGGTTCCAGGAAGGCTGCCTGCACCAGGCCATGCGCGCCTCGGCGGCGATCCCCAGCCTCTTCACCCCGGTGATGCAGGGCAACCGGATGCTCGTCGACGGCGGCATTCTCAACCCTTTACCGATCGTGCCGGTGGTGTCGAGTCATTGCGACCTGATCATCGCGGTCAATCTCAACTCCACCAACCAGCGCCATTATCAACTGCCGGTCATTCAGCGCCCGGCGGCGTTCAAGACCCGCTTCGACAGCCTGATCAATTCGCTGGGTTCAAAATTGCCCTTCCGCCGCAAACAGGCCGAACAATTGCTGCTGCTGGAGAAGGAAGCTCTGATGGCAGAAGCGGCCGAGATCAACCCTTGGGTCGAATCTGCCGAGCCCGCAGCGCAGCAACCGGCCGCGGCCCCTGAACGCGACGGTGCGCCGAAATCGGCCACCGGCTCATTCATCATCGACAACGTCGGCCCCGCCTCGCTGCTTGACCTGATCAACCAGAGTTTCGAGGTGATGCAAACGTCGCTGGCGCAGTACAAGATCGCCGGTTACCCGCCGGATATTCTGATCAACGTGCCGAAGCGGGTCTGCCGGTTTTTCGAGTTCTACAAGGCGCCGGAGCTGATCGCGCTGGGACGGGAGATTGCGCGGGATACGCTGGACCGCTATGAGAATGAGCGCGAGCCCTGAGATTCTGAGGATTGTTCTCACGCGCTGCGTGGGAACGATCAGCGATCAGGTATCAAGCAACCGATACCCAACCCCCGCCTCGGTCACGATAAACCGCGGTTGTGTTGGATCATCCGCCAGCTTCTGCCGTAAATGCCCCACCACAATCCGCAGGTAATGACTGTCCTCGGTATGGGTCGGCCCCCAGATATCCTTGAGTAACTGCTGCTGCGTAATCACCCGCCCCGGATGTCGCGCCAGCTGCGCCAGCACTGCGTACTCCTTGCGGGTCAACGCGACTTCGCTGCCATCGAGCAGCACCCGTCGATAGGCCAGGTCAACGGTCAACGGACCGAACGTCAACGCCGCTTGCTGAGCCTCCCCGACCGGTGCCTGACGCAACAAGGCGCGCACCCGTGCCAGAAACTCTTGAATACCAAACGGCTTGGTCACGTAGTCATTGGCACCGCCATCCAGTGCCTCGACTTTCTGCCCTTCACTGGCGCGTACCGACAGCACCAGCACCGGCACTGTCGACCATTCGCGAAACTCGCGCAGCACTTGCTGGCCGTCCATGTCGGGCAGACCGAGGTCGAGTACCAGCAAGTCCGGTTTGTTCAGCGCGGCTTGCGCCAGGCCTTCGGTGCCGGTGCCGGCTTCCAGCACTTTATAGCCTTGGGAGACCAGGCTGATACGCAGGAATTTACGGATTTGCGGTTCATCGTCGATGACCAAAATGGTCGCGGTCTGGCTCATGGTTTCTGATCGCGGCGTGAAGATGTCCAAAGGGTATCAGGCTTCACTTTCATCGCTCACCCTCAAATGCAGGCTGTTCCTGCAACGGCAAGTGAAGGGTGATGCAGGTCCCACGCCCATCGATGCCATCGCCGACGCTGATGCGCCCACCATGCGCTCCCACCATCCCCTGACAAATCGCCAGCCCCAGCCCGGTGCCCTGCCCGCCCCGATCACCGCGCGCGGCGGTGTAGAACATGTCGAAAATCTTCGCCCGCTCTTCCTGCGGAATCCCCGGCCCTTCATCACTCACCGAGAAAAACAGCTCACTGTCGTCGGCCCCGGCGCGCAACTGCAAACGCCCATGCGCCGGTGAAAATCGTGCAGCGTTTTCCAATACGTTGACCAGTGCCTGTTCGATCAACGCCGCGTGGACGAACAGCAATGGCAACTCTGCCGGCACTTCAGTGCTGACCTGCAATGGCGTCAGCACTGCGCGCAGTCGATTGAGCGAACTGCCGACAATGTCGGCCGGTGACACCCAATCGCGCGCCAGTTTCAGCGCGCCGTGACCGAGGCGGGTCATGTCCAGCAAGTTCTGGATATAGCGATCCAGGCGCTCGGCTTCGTCGCGGGTGCCTTCGAGCAATTCCTGGCGATCCTCCAGTGGAATGGCTTCACCGAGGGCCAACAGGCTGTCGATGCTACCGCGCATGGACGTCAGCGGTGTGCGCAAATCGTGGGACACCGAGGCCAACAGAGCACTGCGCAGTTGCTCGGTTTCGCCATGCAGTCGCGCCGCTTCGAGGTCCTCGGCCAGTTGCGCACGGGCCAGCGCCTGCGCCAGCGGCTGGCTCAACGCGGTCAACAAACGCCGACGTTGGCCACTTAAAGTCTGGCCTTCTTTGGCGCACACGCCGAGCAACGCCAACGGCCCGTCTTCCACCGACAACGGCCACCACCACCAACGCCCCATTGGCAATGTTCCGGTGCCTGCACCGGCGGGTTGATCGTGCTGCCAGGCCCAATCGGCGGCCGCGCGCTCGGCTTCGGAAAACTCCAGCGGGCCGCCGGTTTCAACTTTCCAGCCACCCTGCCCGTCTTGATTGAGCAGGCACAATTGCAGATCACTCCAGCCATTGAGGTGTTGTGCGGCGGCACTGACCACGGCTTGACGGTCAGTGGCGGCGGTCAGTTTGCGCGACAGGTCGAGCAGTTCGGTGGTCTCTTCCTGAGTGTCACGCAGCGCCTGCAATTGCCGTCGTTGCCGGGCCGCGAGGTTGCCGGTAAGCGCCGCCATCAGCAGGAAGAACAGCAAGGTCAGCACGTCTTCTTCGCGCTGGATGGCGAAGGAAAAATTCGGTGGGATGAACAGGAAGTCGTAGGTCAGAAACGACAGCGCCGCACAGGCCAACGCCGGGCCGAGGCTGCTGCGCACCGCCACCAACAGCACCGCGGCGAGGAACACCAGCGAGATGTTGGGCAGCGGCAAAACACTCGCCACACCCCAGGCCAAGGCGCTGGCCAACACCGTCGCCACCATCGCCAGCGCGTAGTCGAACCACACCAGCGTCTGCGCCGACCGCTGGCGCGGCTGATGCGGTGTGTGATTACTGTCGAGGACGTTGATTTCCAGCCCGCGCGCATCGCGCAGCAGGCGTGACGCCAAGCCGCCGCCGAACAACCGTCGACGTAAACGCTGCCGGGACTGGCCAACCAACACCAGGCTGGCGCGGCGTTCGGCGGCGTGCTGGATCAGCGTTTTTGCGACCTCGCCTGCCCGCAGCAACACCACCTCGCCCCCGAGGCGTTCGGCCAATTGCTGGGCGCTTTGCAGACGCAGGCGCGATTGCTCGTCGCGCACGCTACCGTTGTCGACATGCACCAGGCTCCACGGCAAATGCCGGCGCTGGGCAACGCGGCTGGCGTGGCGCACCAGGCGCTCGGCCTGTGCATCGCCATCGACGCCGACCAATAATCGCCCACGCACCGCTGGCGCCGCCTGACCGAGTTGGCGATAACCCTGGGCCAGGTCGTTGTCGACCTGGGCGGCAGCGGTTTGCATCGCCATTTCGCGCAGGGCGGTCAGGTTGGTCTGGGTGAAAAACGCATCGATGGCCGCTCGCGCCTGCTCCGGCACGTAGACCTTGCCGTCACGCAAGCGCTCAAGCAGCTCGCGCGGAGGCAGGTCGATCAGCAGCAGTTCGTAGGCCTCTTGCAGCACCCAGTCCGGCAGGGTTTCACGAACCTGTACGCCGGTGATACCACGGACCTGGTCATTCAGGCTTTCGAGGTGCTGGACGTTGACCGTGGTGAAGACATCGATGCCGGCGGCGAGCAACTCCTGGATGTCTTGCCAGCGTTTGGTATGGCGGCTGCCGGGGGCGTTGCTGTGGGCCAGCTCATCGACCAGCACCAGTTTCGGTTTGGCTGCGAGCAAACCATCGAGGTCCATTTCTTCAAGCATTACGCCACGGTATTCCGAACGCACCAACGGCTGCTGCGGCAAACCGCCGAGCAGCGCTTCGGTTTCGGCGCGGCCATGGGTTTCGACCACACCGGCCATGACCTTCACACCCTGGCGCAATTGAGTGTGCGCCGCTTGCAACATGGCGTAGGTTTTGCCGACCCCGGGCGCGGCGCCGAGGAAGACCTTGAGCCGGCCTCGACCATCGCGGGGCAGGTCTGCTAACAGCGCGTCGGCGCGGCCGGAGTCACTCATGCTTACTCTCTTTATTCAGGTGTTGATGGGGTGACCTTTCTACCGTCATCGCGGGCAAGCCCGCTCCCACAAAGGGTATACATTCCAATGTGGGAGCGGGCTTGCCCGCGATTGACAGCGCCACCGATTTACAACTTTTCCAGCGCAATATTCAGCGCCAACACATTCACCACCGACGGCCCCACCAACGGCTGTTCAATGTGCGCGTCCAACAATTGTTGCAGCGTAGACACCGGCAGATTACGCGCTGCGGCAACTCGCGCCAGTTGATAGGCAATCGCGGCCGGTGGCAAGTGCGGATCGAGACCGCTGCCCGAGGTGGTCAACAAGGCCAACGGTACGGGTCCCTGCCCTGGCACCAGAAGCTTGTTGGCCTCGTCGATCACCCGAGTGGCCAGCGCCGGATTGCTCGGCGACAGGTTGCTGGCGCCGCTCGACACCGTGGCAAAGGCACCGGCCGATGGACGCGGGTGGAACCAGGCGTCACCGACAAAGTCCTGGGCAATCAGCGACGAACCCCGGACCTTGCCGTCGGCATCGCGCACCAGGCTGCCATTGGCTTGATCAGGGAACGCGACCTGCGCGACGCCGGTGACAACCAATGGGTAGGCAACGCCGGTAATCAGGGTCATCAGCACCAGCAGGCTCAAGGCCGGACGTATCATTGTGGTCATTTCAAAATCCTCGTAATCAGTGAACAAGTCAGCGTTTATTCAGCTGCGCCGTGGTGCATTCATCGCGAGCAAGCTTTGCTCCTACGGGTTGGCGTCGCAGGTGCAAGGCTTGCCCGCGATCGAGCGCGAAGCGCTCGCCACGGTCAAACCAGATGCAACGCCGTCAGCAGCATGTCGATCGTCTTGATGCCCACGAACGGCACCACGATCCCGCCCAATCCATAGATCAACAGATTGCGTCGCAGCAACGCCGCCGCACTCGCCGCTTGCACCCGCACGCCACGCAATGCCAGAGGAATCAGCACCACGATGATCAGGGCGTTGAATACGATGGCCGACAGAATCGCGCTCTGCGGACTGGTCAGGTGCATGACGTTCAGCACACCCAGTTGCGGATAGATCGAGGCAAACAGCGCCGGCAAAATCGCGAAGTATTTGGCCACGTCGTTGGCAATGGAAAACGTCGTCAGCGCACCGCGCGTCACCAGCAATTCCTTGCCGATCTGCACCACGTCCAGCAGCTTGGTCGGGTCGCTGTCGAGGTCGACCATATTCGCCGCTTCGCGCGCCGCTTGTGTGCCGTCGTTCATCGCCATACCAACGTCCGCCTGGGCCAGGGCAGGGGCGTCGTTGGCACCGTCGCCGCACATGGCGACCAGGCGACCGTCGTTTTGCTCGTGACGAATGCGCGCGAGTTTTTTCTCCGGTGTGGCTTCGGCCAACACGTCATCGACGCCCGCTTCGGCGGCAATCGCGGCGGCGGTCAGCGGGTTGTCGCCGGTCACCATGACCGTGCGAATCCCCAGTTTGCGCAGCTCGGCGAAACGCTCACGGATGCCGGGTTTAACCACGTCCTTGAGGTGAATCACGCCGAGCAATTTACCGTCGGCGCAGACCAGCAACGGGGTGCCGCCGCTCTGCGCGATTTTGTCGATTTCCCGGGACAGCGGCGCGGCCAGGTCGGCGCGCTTCAGGTCGAGAAACGCCAGCAGCGAATCCACCGCGCCCTTGCGATACACGCGGCCCTGATAGTCGACACCGGACAAGCGGGTTTCAGCGCTGAACGGTACGGCCGTCAGCAATTCGGTGGCGGGTTCAGGTTGAGGCTGAGTGCCGCGCAGGTACTCGACGATGGATTTACCTTCCGCCGTGTCATCGGCCAGCGAAGCGAACAACGCGCCCTCGGCCAGTTCCCTGGCGTTGACACCCGGTGCCGGATGCACCGCCGTGCAACGACGGTTGCCGAAGGTGATGGTGCCGGTCTTGTCCAGCAACAGGACGTGCACGTCCCCCGCCGCTTCCACGGCCCGACCGGACTTGGCGATCACGTTCAAGCGCACCAGACGGTCCATCCCGGCGATGCCGATGGCGGACAGCAAACCGCCAATGGTGGTCGGGATCAGCGTGACCAATAACGCCACGAGGAACACCAGCGGCAGGCTGCCATTGGCAAAGTGGGCGAACGGTTGCAGGGTGACGACCACCAGCAGAAAGATCAGGGTCAGGCCGATCAGCAAAATATCGAGCGCGACTTCGTTGGGTGTCTTCTGGCGTTTGGCGCCTTCGACCAACGCGATCATACGGTCCAGCGTCGACTCGCCGGGGTTGGCGGTGATCTTCACCAGCAGCCAGTCGGACACCAGGCGAGTGTTGCCGGTGACGGCCGAGCGGTCGCCCCCGGACTCACGAATCACCGGTGCGGATTCACCGGTAATCGCCGCTTCGTTGACTGCCGCGATGCCTTCAATGACCTCGCCGTCACCGGGGATCATTTCCCCCGCTTCGACGCGCACCACATCGCCCTTGCGCAGATTCGTGGCCGGCACGACCTGGAATGTGCCATTGCTGGTTTTACGACGGGCGCTCAAGCCTTCGCTGCCGGCCTTGAGGCTGTCGGCGCGGGCCTTGCCGCGACCTTCGGCCAAGGCTTCGGCGAAGTTGGCGAACAGCACGGTGAACCACAGCCACAAGGCGATTTGCGCGGCGACAAAGGTCGGCACGCTGCTGTCGGGAATGAAGCACAGCACAGTGGTCAGGATGGCCGTCAGTTCGACCACCAGCATCACCGGCGCACGCTGCAATTGGCGTGGGTCGAGCTTGACGAAGGCTTGCACCAGCGCCGGTCGCCAGAGGGCCGAGATTGCGGTTTTCGGTTGTTCCGGCGCCTTGACGGCAGCGGCTTTAGTTGCGGGCATATTCATCATTGATTCCTCAGAAGCCCAAGCTCAAGTGTTCGGCAATCGGACCCAGCGCCAACGTCGGCAAGAAGGTCAAACCACCCACGAGCAAAATGGTCACGGTCAACAACGTCACAAACAGCGGGCCATGGGTCGGGAAGCTGTTCGGGCCGATCGGTGCGGATTTCTTCATCGCCAGGCTGCCGGCCAGGGCCAGTACCGGGAGGATGTAACCGAAGCGACCGATCAACATGCCAAGCCCCAGCATCAGGTTGTGGAACGGGGTGTTGGCGCCGAAGCCACCGAACGCAGAACCGTTGTTGGCGCTGGCCGAGGTGTAGGCGTAAAGCAATTGGCTGAAACCGTGCGGACCGGGGTTGCTGACGGCGGCGACAGGACCGGGCAAGCTCGCCGCAATCGCGCCGAGCACCAGCACGCCGACCGGCATCACCAGCAACGTCACCACCAGCAACTGCACTTCTTTGGCTTGCAGTTTCTTGCCGAGGTATTCCGGCGTGCGCCCGATCATCAGGCCGGCGAGGAACACCGCGATCAACACGTTCAGCAACATGCCGTAGAGGCCAGCGCCGACACCGCCGAAGATCACTTCGCCGACCATCATGTTGACCAGCGCGACCATGCCGCTCAGCGGATTAAGGCTGTCATGCATGCCGTTGACCGAACCGTTGGACGCCGCCGTGGTGGTCACTGACCACAGCACTGTGGCGGTGGTGCCGAAACGCGCTTCCTTGCCTTCCAGCGGCGCGGTCTGTTCGACGGCGACGTTGTTCAGCGCAGGGTTAGGTTGGTACTCGGCCCACAGCGAAGTCGCGCCGCCAATCAGGAACAGGGCCAGCATGCAGGCGATGATCGCGCGGCTCTGACGCAGGTCTTTGACGTAGTGGCCGAAGGTGAATACCAGCGCGACCGGGATCAGGATGATCGAGCCCACTTCGAACAAGTTGCTCCACGCCGTCGGGTTCTCGAACGGGTGCGCCGAGTTGACGCCGAAGAAGCCGCCACCGTTGGTGCCCAGTTGCTTGATCGCAATCTGGCTGGCGGCGGGACCGAGCGGGATCACCTGATCGACACCTTGCATCGTCACGGCATTCACGTACTGAGCGAAGGTTTGCGGCACGCCCTGCCAGACCAGGTACAGCGCCAGCAGCAGGCACAGCGGCAACAAGCCGTAGAGGGTGGCGCGGGTCATGTCGACCCAGAAGTTGCCCAGGGTCTTGGTCGACTTGCGACCAATACCGCGACACAGCGCAACCAATACCGCCAGGCCGGTGGCGGCGCTGACGAAGTTCTGCACGGTGAGGCCGGCCATCTGACTCAAGTAGCTCAGCGACGCTTCACCGCTGTAGGCCTGCCAGTTGGTGTTGGTCATGAAGCTGATGGCGGTGTTGAACGCCAATGTCCACTCCTGACCCGGCAGGTTTTGCGGGTTCAGCGGCAGGTGATCCTGGAACAACAGGATCGCGAACAACAGCAAGAAGCCCGCAAGATTGAAGGCGAGCAAGGCCAGCGTGTATTTCTGCCAGCTCTGTTCAACCTGCGGATCAACGCCGGCCACGCGATAACAGCCGCGCTCCACCGGCCCGAGAATCGGTGTCAGCCACGTGCGCTGACCTTCCATTACCTTGTAGTAGAAGCGCCCCAGAAACGGCGCCGGGACCAATACCACCGCGAAAAACGCGAGGATCAGCCAATAGTCATAACTGTGCATAGCCGCTCCTAGTTCCGGTCCGCGCGCAACAGCGCAACCAACAGATAAATGAACAGCCCCACTGCCAGTAGCAGTGACACTCCGTCCAGAACGCTCATGGAAGTTCTCCGTGTTACGGCGTATTGCCGCGTGTGGAGTCATTGTCGGAAGGAAGGCTGTAAAGGAACGAGATCGAGGGTGTGTGCGGGGCATAAAGAAAGCGTAAAGAGTGGGTTTATGGGTTTGTTACAGGCCGTTTTTTCGGTGTCTCGACGGGCCTCATCGCGGGCAAGCCCGGCTCCCACAGGTTCAGCGGTGGAACCAGATGATGCGGTTGGCTCAAATCCTGTGGGAGCCGGGCTTGCCCGCGATGACGGCAGATCAGACGACAACGCCCTCAACTGGCGCATAAAAAACGCTCATACGGTGGCGAACATCCCCCATACGACACCTTTTTGCGCTTTACGACTGCCATCACAACACTGGCACGCCCGCTGCACACGCCCTCCCCCGAGCATTCCAAACCGTTCAGGGAGCAAGCGCATGAACACACAACTCAAACCCACGTTGGGCACGTTGCACTTGTGGGGTATTGCCGTCGGGCTGGTGATTTCCGGCGAGTACTTTGGCTGGAGTTACGGCTGGGGCGTGGCGGGGACATTGGGCTTTCTGGTGACTTCTTTTATGGTCGCCACCATGTACACCTGCTTCATCTTCAGCTTCACCGAACTGACCACGGCGATTCCCCATGCCGGCGGCCCGTTTGCCTACAGTCGTCGCGCCTTTGGTGAAAAAGGCGGATTGATCGCCGGGCTGGCGACGCTGATCGAATTCGTCTTCGCGCCGCCAGCGATTGCCTTGGCGATTGGTGCGTATCTGAACGTGCAATTCCCGGCGCTGGACCCTAAGCACGCAGCGGTCGGCGCGTACATTGTGTTCATGGGCCTGAACATTCTCGGGGTGAAACTCGCGGCCACCTTCGAGCTGGTCGTCTGCGTATTGGCCGTGGCAGAACTGCTGGTGTTCATGGGTGTGGTCGCCCCGGCGTTCAGCTTCAGTAACTTCGCGTTGAATGGCTGGGCCGGTTCCGACGTGTTTGGCGCCCCGGCAATAGCCGGGATGTTCGCGGCAATCCCTTTCGCCATCTGGTTCTTTCTCGCCATCGAAGGCGCAGCCATGGCGGCCGAAGAAGCCAAGGACCCGAAACGCACGATTCCAAAAGCCTACATCAGCGGCATTCTGACCCTGGTATTGCTGGCCATGGGCGTGATGTTTTTTGCTGGCGGCGTGGGTGACTGGCGCACCCTGTCGAACATCAACGATCCACTTCCGCAAGCCATGAAAACCGTAGTCGGCGAAAGCTCCGGGTGGTTGCACATGCTGGTGTGGATCGGCCTGTTCGGCCTGGTGGCCAGTTTCCACGGGATCATTCTCGGCTACTCGCGGCAGTTCTTCGCGTTGGCCCGGGCCGGTTATCTGCCGGCCTCCCTGGCCAAACTGTCGCGTTTCCAGACCCCGCATCGAGCCATTATCGTGGGCGGCGTGATCGGAATCGCCGCGATTTACAGCGATGGCCTGATCAACCTCGGTGGCATGACGCTGACCGCGGCGATGATCACCATGGCGGTGTTCGGCGCGATCGTGATGTACATCATGAGCATGCTCAGCCTGTTCAAGTTGCGTAAAACCGAACCGAACCTGGAACGCACTTTCCGCGCGCCGTGCTATCCGCTGGTGCCGATGATCGCGTTGTTGCTGGCAGTGGTCTGCCTGGTGGCGATGGCCTGGTTCAACACCTTGATCGGACTGATTTTCCTCGGTTTCATGGCGGTGGGTTTCGTGTACTTCCTGATGACCGCGCAGTTGCGCGCGGATGCACCGGCGGACGCCATGTTGACCGGGCTATAAACGGCGCAGGTGCACTGGCCAGATCAGGCATAGAATGGAACCACGGCGAAACCTCATCGCTCAAAGTGGTATGCACGATCGATTGACGATCTCCGCCAATCGGCCTGCCCTCAAGGAGAGCCCTATGCCCTGGTATGCCTGGTTGATTCTGATCGTTGCCATCGGCTCGATCGTTGGCGGATTGATGATGTTGCGCGACACCGCCAACAAGGTCGAACTGACCGACGAACAACGTAAACGCGTCGCTGAACGCAATGCGGAAATGGATGCCAAGGAAGCGCAGGACCGTTAAACCAAAAACCCTGTCATTCTCAGTGAATGACAGGGTTTTACGTGCCTACTGCTCCCAATCGGCCTTGGCGATGTGCAAGCCATGCAGCCCCTTGTAGGCCGCACGCTCCGGCTGGCTCCAGCCTTGCAACAACGAATCCTCCAACCGATAAATCTCCACGCCCAGTGGCCGGCACACGGTCAGCGGATCCTGCGCATCCGGCCCCCACATGGCCAGCGACAGGTCACCGCCGGGGCAGGTCGAGAGTGCGCACAGCAAATCGATCTCGGCAAAAAACTCCAGATAATCGCCCTTCTGCGCCGGACAGGCTTTCATGAAGTACAGGTCGTCGTGGTTCAGGCCCGTGCACTGGAAAATATTCAGCACGTCGTGCACGTCGAACTCGGTCAGGCCATGGGGCAACACGGCGCGGGTCAGGTTGGAGTGGCAGTGATGATGAAAGTCCTCGCCAGTGAGCATTTTGTTCACATAAGGATCGCAGCGGGTACCGAGTAAATCGTGCAAGCGCCCACCATGTTCGTCGATACCATAACTGGCCAGGCTGTCGTCGGTAATGGTCACCAAAGGGCGCAAAAAAGGCAGGTTCGACCAGAGCCGGTCATGGGTGCTGACGTGGGCACCTTGCAATTGACGGGTTCGCGCCGCCCACAAGCGCTCCCGTGGGTCGTGTGCATTCCACACATTGAAGTCTCCCACTTGCGGGCCCACCGGTGTGGTCACCCGAAACACATGCCCTGCCGGCACGTTCCAGGCGCGGCCGGTGCGGATGGGTACTTCGAACTGCTCGATCAGTGTGCGCCCCTCCTTTGCGTCACGAATCCGTTCGTAGAACGGCTTGTCCACCTGCAGTGCCGAGCCTTTGCTGACTTGATAGGCCGCCGGATAGTCTTTGTACATGGCACGAGTCCTCGATCAGTGATGGGATGAAGAGGCAAGCATTTGCAACAGGAGGTGTTCGGAGTCGTCGAGATAAAGGCTCATGGCCTCCATCGCCGCACGCTGGTCGCCTTCGGCCAACAATTGATGGATCTGCTGGTCACGCGCAAGCCAAGGTGATTGAAAACGCGACTCATCGGGGGCGACGAAAAACACCAGGCGCAATTGCGCGACAACGTTGGTGAAGAACTCATCGAATAGTGGACTGCGCAACAACCCGACAATGTGTTGATGAAACGCCAGGCTGTGGGTGCCGACCGCACGCCAGTCCTCGCGCGCCCTGGCCAATTCAGTAGCTTCAAGGGCCAGGAGCATTTGGTCGGACTGGTCATCGCCCAACGGCTGACTGACGTTGATGGCCTGTAACTCCAGAGTGCGACGGACCTTGAACAGGTCCACCACATCCTTGACACCGAGCCTGCGCACCCTCACACCTTTGTTGCGTACATACACGGTCAACCCTTCCTGCCCCAACCGATGCAAGGCTTCGCGGATCGTGTTGCGGGACGCGCTGTAGGCAAGCACAAGATCGTTTTCGACCAATGCCATGCCGGGTAGCAAACGACCGCCAATGATGTCGGCGCGCAATTCCAATGTGATCTGGTCGGCCAGGGACTGTCCGTTGCTCATGCTCTTCGCCCTTGATTGTTCAACAATCTCCAGTTACCGAGTAATCACTATTCATGCCATGTTTTTGTCGCACTCAGGACGGAGTTGGACGCATCTGCATGCTTTTTAGAAGTAGAAGTACAGTCACCATTCAATTTTCATTGGTTAAGATGGCGCATTGTTGCGGAGATTTCACATGCGTTACTCGCAGGACCATAAAGCCCAGACCCACAAACGCATCATCAAGGAAGCTTCGGCGCGGTTTCGTCGTGACGGTATTGGTGCGACTGGCCTGCAACCACTCATGAAAGCGCTGGGGTTGACTCACGGCGGTTTTTATTCGCACTTCAAATCGAAAGACGAACTGGTGGAAAAGGCGCTCCAGGCCGCTGGCGATCAGGTCGACGTCAAATGCGCCGAGCTGTTCGCCCAGGATCGCCCGCTGGACGCATTCATCGACGCTTACTTATCTGAATGGCACCAGACCTCACCTCAAGAAGGTTGCCCGTTGCCAACCATGTCGTCGGAACTTGGCTTGCGCGGGCAGCCGAGCCCGACCAGTGATGTGGTGCTCCACGCCCGGCTCGATCAAATCCAGGGAACCCTGGACCGAGATGACGCCGCCGACCACAGCATTGTCATCATGTCGACGCTGGTCGGGGCGCTTCTGCTATCGCGCAGTGTCGAGAATCCGGAACTGGCTCAGCGGATCCTCGACGTGACTCGCGCCTACCTCAAGCGATCACAGGATTAACCCTGCCAGCGCTTGAACAGCACACTGGCGTTGACTCCGCCAAACCCGAAGCCGTTGGACAACGCATACTCGATCGCCATTGGCCGCGCCTGACCATGGACGATGTCCACGCCTTGAGCCGCCGGGTCCGGATTCTCGAAATTCAGGGTGGCCGGCACGATTTGATCGCGAATCGCCAATAACGTGAAAATCGCCTCAATCCCACCGGCCGCACCGAGCAAATGCCCCGTCGCCGACTTGGTCGATGTCACCGCCACCTTATTGTCAGAACCGAACAACGATTTGATCGCGGCCAACTCGCCGAGATCGCCAACCGGCGTCGAAGTTGCGTGTGCATTGAGATGCTGCACCTGAGACGGTGAAATCCCGGCCTGCGCCAACGCCAGCGACATCGCTCGGCGCGCACCATTGCCATCTTCGGGGCCTGCTGTCAGGTGAAAGGCGTCGGCACTGGTGCCGTAGCCGACTAACTCGGCTATTGGCTGCGCCCCGCGAGCCAAGGCATGCTCCAGCGATTCAATCACCAGAAGGCCCGCGCCCTCGCCCATCACAAAGCCGTCACGCCCACTGTCGAACGGCCGGGAAGCGCGCTCCGGGGTGTCGTTGTAACCGCTGGACAAGGCCCGCGCCGCCGCGAACCCGGCCAGACTGACCCGATCAATCGAAGCCTCGGCGCCGCCACACACGGCAATGTCCGCTTCACCACAACGAATCAACCGAGCGGCATCACCGATCGCTTGCACCCCGGCCGCACATGCCGTCACCGGGGCGCCCAGCGGGCCCTTGAATCCGTGCTGGATCGACACATGTCCCGCCGCGAGGTTGACCAGAAACGAAGGAATGGTGAAGGGCGACAATCGTCGTGGACCACGACTGTCGGTGGTGCGCACCGCATCGGCAATGGCACCGAACCCACCGACACCCGAACCGATAATAGTGGCCGTGCGTTCCTGAGCTTGTGCTTCCAGCGCTTGCCAACCGGCTTGCTCCAACGCCTGGCGCGCGGCCTCCATGGCAAACAGAATGAAGCGGTCCATCTTCTTCTGCTCTTTGGGGGGTGTCGCTCGATCCGGGTCAAAACCCGCCTCGGCATCCTCCGCCAACGTCGGCACCACTCCGCCGACCTTCGCCGGCAGATCGGCGACCACCTCGTCCGGCAAATTTCGTAATCCCGAACGCCCAGCCAGCAGACGCTCCCAGACAGTCTCCACACCGCTACCCAGCGGAGACACCAGGCCCATGCCGGTTACAACTACTCGACGATCACTCATGCCGTTATTACCTCAAGCCGATGGAAGGTGCCTCATTTGTAACGTGCGGCGGCCTTACTTTTGGAAAGATTGGGCGCCATTACCAGGCGAGCCTTTACAAAGTCGTCCCACTCGGACGCGTTTGGCAACGAAGGAATGGTGATCAACTCACCCTGGTCCAGCCCCGACAAGGCGGCATCGACCATTTCACCTGCTTCCATGACCATGTCCGCCGGAATCTGGCTAGCGTCGATACCTGAACGTTCCCAGATCTCGGTACGCGTAACGCCGGGCAACACGGCCTGAACCTTGACCCCGGTCCCGTCCAGTTCGGCATTCAGGGACTGTGTCAGGCTTAACACATAAGCTTTACTGGCGCTGTAGGTCGCATTGAAGCGCTCTGGAAACAAGGCCACCACCGACGCGATATTGATGATCGCCCCCCGACCTGCCTTGGCAAAACTGGCGGCTGCCGCCGATGCCAATCGAGTGACCGTGGTGACATTCAGTTGAATCAACTTCTCCAGCTGTTCCATATCTGAATTCGCCAGCAGCCCATCTGCCGCGACGCCAGCGTTATTCAGCAACAGGCTGATACTTGAATCGCTGCGAAGACGCTGCTCGATCTTCAACACATCATCCTTTTGCGTCAGGTCTGCCTTGAGCACCTCCACCTGAACGCCATGTTCGGCGCGCAATTTACTCGCCGCAGCCTCCAGCCGCTGCTCATCGCGAGCCACCAAAAGCAAATCAAAACCACGCGCTGCCAACCGCTCAGCGTAAATCGCACCGATACCGGAAGACGCTCCGGTGACGAGGGCCGTACCTTGGGACTGGGGAGAAGTCATGACTGTGCTCCTGGGAGAGGCTTGAGGGAAGTTAGCGTCTAAATGCCAGCACGTCGTGGCGCATGACAAATGGATTATAGGCATAATTTAAGAGCAATATGATAGACATAATTTTTTACTGAGCAATGAAATGCTCCCCGCCACCACAGTCGCCAGAATGTAAAAAGGCCGGTCAATGACCGGCCTCTGGCGTTGAGTTACAAGCTTAGTTCACTTGAAGTTTTTCGCGGTTCTTGTCCAGGATCGCTTTACCTATCCCCTTCACTTCCAACAGTTCATCTACGGATGAAAATGGCCCATTACTCTCACGATAAGCAACAATCGCCTTGGCTTTGGCCTCACCGATGCCGGACAGCTCACGCTGCAGTGTCGGGGCATCGGCTTCATTGAGATCGACTTTGCCAGATTGCGCCTTGGTGGAAACGTCCAGTACCAACGGAGGGGTGACAGCTTCCGGTTTTGCCGCAGGCGCGGCAATGGTGGCAACAGAAGCGCTGGTAAGCAGGGCAAAAACCAGGGAGTAGAAATAGCCAGTACGCATAATTGAAGCTCCATGACATCGTTTGAGAAAGCAGCTTTTCCGAAGCTGCTCTCCAAACTTAGGCGATGTGGTGGAACTGTCAAAAATGTGTCTATTGCAGGATGTAAAACAATCAGGGCTCGAGACGGCGTTGCTGGTAGATCCAGTCGACGATTTCGCCGTCAGGGGTGTAGCCGCTGACGGTTTCGCGCAGGAGCTGGCGGACACGGGAATAGTCGTCCTGTTCTACGGCAACCAGCAGCTCGGTCAAGCGCCCTTTGAGCACGTCCCATGGCAGGTGGTCTTCGTTAGCACTCATGATCATTGGATGTTGGGTAGCCGACACGTTGTCACCGATCAGCAACTCCTCGTACAGTTTCTCGCCTGGACGAAGACCCGTAAACTCAATGGAAATATCGCCCTGCGGATTCCTTTCTGACCGGATGCTCAAGCCGGACAAGTGAATCATCTTCTCTGCCAGTTCGACAATTTTTACTGGCTCACCCATGTCGAGCACGAATACATCGCCGCCCTGCCCCATGGAGCCGGCCTGGATAACCAGTTGTGCGGCTTCGGGAATGGTCATGAAGTAGCGGGTGATTTTCGGGTGGGTGACCGTCAACGGGCCGCCCGATCTGATTTGACCGTGGAACAACGGAATCACAGAACCGGAGGAGCCCAGTACATTGCCGAATCGCACCATAGTGAAGCGGGTTTTATTGACCCGAGACACATTGGACCTGTCGCCAAACAAAACAGGCGCAATCTCACGACTCAGGGCCTGAAGCGTCAATTCGGCCAGGCGCTTGGTGCTGCCCATAACATTGGTCGGGCGGACTGCCTTGTCAGTGGAGATCAACACGAAGTTGGAAACCCCCGACTGCAATGCCGCCTGGGCCGTATTGAGCGTACCGATCACATTGTTCAGAACGCCTTCGGCGATGTTGTGCTCGACCATGGGCACATGCTTGTAGGCAGCTGCGTGATAAACGGTATCTACGCGCCAGGTCTTCATCACATCCAGGAGTTTGTCCTGATGGCGAATAGAGCCCAGAATCGGCAACAACTTGACCGGCACTGCCTCACGACAGCCACGCTGCTCCAACTCTGAAAGAATGCTGTAAAGATTGAACTCACTGTGTTCAAACAGCAAAAGCGTGGTCGGCCCCAGCGCAAAAATCTGCCTGCAAAGCTCTGAACCGATAGACCCGCCGGCGCCAGTCACCATTACAGTCTTGCCTTTGATACAGCGCGCAAGTAAATCCGGCTGTGCAGGCACTGAGTCCCGGCCCAGCAAGTCAGCGATATCCACCTCTTGAATGTCTTCAACCTTGACCCGGCCGCTGGCCAGGTCGGTGAAATTCGGAACGCTTCGTATATGGAGTGGATAACCCTCGAGCAGATTGAGAATTTCCCTGCGCCGCGCACGGGTCGATGAAGGCAGCGCCAAGAGAATTTCCTGTGCTCCCGTGACGTCGATCATTTGTTGAATGTGCTTGGGTTTGTAGACCTGAAGGCCTGAGATAGAGCGATCCGCAATACTTGCATCATCATCGATGAATGCCACGGGCCGCATGACTCGCCCCATACGCAATGCAGCAACCAATTGATTCCCGGCAACGCCCGCACCGTAAATGGCAACCTTGGTCAGACCATCATCACGGTTGGTAAAAGGTACATGTTGAGCGGCAGCGAACCAGTCGCCCATAAAGTACTGGCGCATGCACAGTCGCAACCCACCAATGATGACAAGGCTCAGCCACCAGTAGTTGAAGATGATAGACCGCGGCACCACGGCTTCATGGTTGCTGTACCAGTAAACGACGACAACAAGGATTAACGAAGACAGGCTCACTGCCTTGATAATGGCAATCAACGCGTCGTTGCCGAAATAGCGCATGACCGCGCGGTACATGCCGAAGCGAATGAACAGAGGGATGGCGACGAAGGGGGCACAGACAAAGAGCCAGAAATGGACTTTGACGGGGTTGTACATGTCATCAATACCCAAACGGACGATGAACGCCAACCACAGTGCGACCCAGACCAAAATAATGTCAGTACTGACCTGGATCAGTCGTTTTTTGCGTCTGGGAAGCCCTAAAAGATACTCCCTCACCTTAACCATAAACTCTTCAACCACCTCAGTTCTCTCCCTTCAACTGAATCGCCACGGTGAAACTGCAGGCGTATCGCTTTCACTCTAAACCTAAATGACAGAACTGTTATCCAGTTCTATATGGAAGCCTTTTCCAGCTCTCCCGCACGAAACTTGATCGTCAGAACCAGCAGTGGAGCATAGCCCAGAACCAGACCGAGACTACCATCCAGACCATAGCGCGTGACGCACACCGATATAGGCAACAACCAAAGCACATTGATCGCTCCAACCGCCATAGTAACCGCTAAATGGCTGCCAAACCGACGAGAGGCAACCTGATAGGCATGACTTCTGTGCGCTTCGTAAATTTTGTCTCCCCTGAGTAGACGACGAAACAAGGTGTATGAGGCATCGACGATGAAAACACCTAGCAAGATCAGCCAGCCCCAGAGCAGGTTGGCAGAAACCGAGGCGGCTTGCAGCGACAACCCCCCCAGAACAATGCCCAGAAATCCACTTCCCGCATCGCCCATGAAAATTCTGGCGGGGGGGAAATTCCAGTACAGAAAACCTGCCACCGCCACCGACAAAAGCAAGGGTGCCCAAATAAGCTGAGGCGTGCCGCCAATCCAATACAGCAGACAAGCACCGAGACAGACACAAATAGCCTCGACACCAGCAATGCCGTCTATTCCGTCCATGAAATTATAGAGATTAAGCAGCCACACCAAATAAAACACTGCAAACACATGACCCAGCCAGCCGAGATCGATTACCCCCCCAAAAAATGGGACCGCAGGCAATCCCCCCAACCATAACAACAGCCAAGACGCGGCACAAAAATGTCCCAATAACCGCCAGCGAGCCGCGATGTGCCCGTGGTCATCAACAAATCCGATAACCGCGACCAAAGCACCTGCGCCGGCAATTGCACAAAATTCAAAAAGAGTTACCAGGTTGGCCGAGAGCAAAAGCCCAAGTGCCAAAGTGAATGCCAGAACAATTGCAACGCCACCTCCTCGAGGAGTCGGCACCGAATGAGAACTTCGGGCGTTGGGAATATCTATAAGGCTGCGGGACAATGCGTACCGCCGCAAAGCAGAGGTCAGGAAGAATGAGACCAAACCAACTAGCGGGATGAACCATCCGTCAATCATAAGGTGTGATAATCCAGAAAATGTTGCGCCGTCAGGTTCAAGGCCTCATCAAGGCTGACTGGAGGAATCCAGCCCAATAGCCGTTGATTCTTGCTGATATCAACCTGCAAGGACCCGAAAAGACGTTGAGAAAGCGCGTGCCGGCCCAGTAACGTTGCTACACCGCTCATCAGCCACACAGGTATTGGCAACAATCTCGCTGGTCTACCCAGGGCGCCCGCCAATTTGCGCAATAATTGCGTTGTCGATACGTCCTCACCATCACTGGCCAAAAATACTTGATTGGCAGCAGCGGGGTGCTCGGAACAGGTCACGATAAGGTCCACAAGATTGTCTATAGCGACAAGACTGCGTCGATTGCGCACAGCACCAAAAGGCAACGGGATACCGCGACAGAGCCAACGCATCATACTGAGGAAGTTGGCCTTTACCCCGGGACCATAGACCAGCACAGGACGGATGATAACCATCTCCATCCCGGTCGTCGAAGCCAGCAGACGCAAGCCCTGCTCCGCTTCCAGCTTGGAAATACCATACGGATCAACCGGGGCCGGCACATCGTCGGCGTTATATGCCGTGTTGGGTTCCGTCCCCTCCCCGTTCACCTTGATCGAACTGATGAAGATGAATCGCCTGACCCCGGCAGCGGCGGCCTGGCGGGCAAGATTCAACGTAGCATCAACATTGACTTCACGAAACGCGGCCAACGGGTCAGCTTTCGTGTCATTCATGACATGAACACGAGCGGCACAATGAACAACGACGTCGACCCCCTTAATGGCTTCCTGCCAATCGTTGGCACCATTGAAATCATCGACTGCAAGCGAGCGAACACCAAGAGGGAAATGGGTGCCTGTATCCCTGACCGGTGCGACGACAGAACATTCTGGTATCAGCATCAGTTGGTTAATTAACGCGCGCCCTAGAAAACCGCTACCGCCGGTAACCAGGAATGTTTCAGATCTCATGGGTGACCCTTTGGATTGCGTGAGGACATCAAAACCGCCAGACATCAACCGCTCAGCTACCTGACGCAGGCATCGCCTTACAGATTCGGTGATCGAGATTTCGGACAGCGTTGCACATGACGATGCTTTTGCCACAACGCTGCGCGAGCCGCAGTTTATTGAATTGCCTCAAGGTTAGCCACTTTAAACCCTGCATCTTCCTGCCTTCCCCGGAAAAAACCGTCTCTTGGCGCACTACCGTCCGCTCGTCAAAAATCGAATTTTCGACCAGCATCGGCAAGACTCTACGGTTTCGCAACACATTCAAGCGTTTGAGCTTTCTTGCGACCGTCAGCTATTTACTTTATCTGGTACATCCACTCTTCCTGGAAAGGACTGAGAATAAAATAGACATGTCTGCGCACTTTAGTAAGACCGCATGTTTTATCTGCTTTCTTATAACGCCCCGCACTGTCGACAGCCATTTATATACTCATTGAAAATGATATATATTAAGCCTGGAAAATTCTTAGAGAAAACCTGAATCACCAAAATAAACCCATAGCACAGAGCTATACAGCCCGCCGAACTTATAGTGCAAACTAGTAAATTAACCAAGTTAAAATTCGCACCACCGAACAACTCCCATACTTCCATAGCAAGATCGATACGCACGTCACCTCGACCAGGATGCAGGTGGGGGCAAGACTCCACGCATTAGCCTCCTGTGTCTGGATAACGACTTCGGGACGCGGGCATCGGCTCGAGCTCGTGAACGCGTAGAAACAACCGAAAAATGACACGGTATCAAGCCAAATTCCTCACCGCGGGTTGGAGCGAACGCAAGGGGAGGATAGAATCCGTGCGAAAAACTGGACCTGACACCTTCGGCCGCACAAACATAGCGAGCCAAGGAGCATGAGCCTGCACTAGAAGAATCAAAAACAGAATTCAAATGCTTATGCTTTGATACGGAGAACCTCGATGCAGCAAATCAACAACCTCGCAGCGAAAATCAACAAATTCCAGACTCAGATCACCGCCTCGGTACAACGCGTCGTCGCCAGCGGCTGGGTGGTCTTGGGCCCCGAGGTTAAACGCTTCGAAGCTTCTTTTGCTCAGTATTTGAACGCCAACCATTGCATTACCGTTGCCAACGGAACCGACGCGATCGAACTGGCCTTGAAGGCGCTTGGTGTTCAGAAAAATGATCTCGTTGCGACGGTTGCCAACGCCAGCATGTACACCACTACGTCGATTCTGGCCATCGGCGCGACTCCCGTTTTCATGGATGTAAACCTCGACAATCACGTCGTGACCCTAGCGGATGTCAAACACGCTGTTACGTCAGGTGCCAAGGCCGTCGTTGTGACCCACCTGTATGGCCTGGCGGTACCTGAGATCGCGGAAATATCCCGGTATTGTGCGGAGCAAAACGTACCGCTTCTGGAAGATTGCGCCCAAGCCCATGGGGCCGAACGCGAAGGAAAACGTGTCGGCACTTTCGGAGATGCGGCCAGCTTCAGCTTTTATCCGACCAAAAACCTCGGGGCGCTCGGCGACGGCGGCGCGGTGGTGACGAACTCTCCAGAAATTGCCCAGCGCGTGACACAACTCAGGCAATACGGCTGGTCATCAAAGTACTGCGTTGAATTGGAAGGTGCTCGAAACAGCCGTTTAGACGAAATTCAGGCCGCTATTCTTTCCGAGTTCCTACCGCATCTGGATGAAGGCAACTCACGACGCCGTGAGATTGCAACGCGGTATCGCAACGAAATCACTCACCACGAAATCCGTCACCCCCAAGAACAAGGCAAGGCATCGGTCGCGCACCTGTATGTCATCAAATGCCTGAAAAGAGACGCTCTTCAGCGGTACTTGCGCACCGTCGAGATCGCGTCAGATGTTCATTATCCAATCCCTGACTACAAACAACCGGTGCTTGAACACAGTTTCGGAACGCTGTCATTGAAAAATACAGAGACCCTGGCCTCTGAAATACTGACCCTTCCCTGCTATCCAGAAATGACCGACAAAGAAGTGAGCAACGTCATTGCAGCCGTCAACGGATGGGCGGCATGAGCTACTCCGTTATAGTCCCTGTCTACAAGAATGCTGACTCGATACCGCGTCTGATTCAGGCACTGACGGACATGAACGAGACTCTCGATGGCAAACTCGAAGTAGTTTTTGTTGTTGACGGGAGTCCGGATGAATCGTTTGCCCTGCTCAAGAAAGAGTTGGGCAATATGAGTTTTTCCGCCCAATTGCTCGCCCACTCCCGAAACTTTGGTTCATTCCCTGCGATTCGAACAGGGCTGATGGCGGCCACCGGCGAGTACTTCGGCGTCATGGCGGCTGACCTTCAAGAGCCGCCCGAATTGCTGATCAGCTTCTTCAAGTCGCTATCCAATGACGAATGCGACGTCGCTATTGGCACCCGAAATGCGCGAAAAGATCCGCTTTCAAGTCGTATGGCATCCTCCATTTTCTGGGGGCTGTACCGTCGCCTGGTCGTCCACGACATGCCTAAGGGAGGCGTGGATATTTTCGGCTGCAACAAAGCTTTTCGCGAGCAGTTGTTGCAACTGAGCGAGTCCCGATCATCATTGATTGCGTTGATATTCTGGCTGGGCTTCAGAAGAAAGTTTATCGAGTACGAACGCCAGGTTCGCCAAGAGGGCAAGTCCGCATGGACATTCAAGAAGAAACTTGAATACATGATGGACAGCGTTTTCGCCTTTACGGACTATCCCATCAAGTTGCTGATTCGAATGGGGGCAACGGGCTCAATCATCGCGTTGCTCATCGGTCTCATGGTGGTTGCCGCCCGTCTGTCCGGTGCTATCGAGGTGCCGGGCTACGCTGCCACCATGGTGGTGGTCTTACTGTTGGGGACATTGAATCTGCTGGGCCTGGGCCTGGTGGGCACTTACGCCTGGCGCGCCTATGAAAATAGCAAACAACGGCCTCTCGCGATTGTTTGTATGAAGCTTAATAACCAGGGCACCCTCTGATGACTGATCCGTTCATCCACGAAAGCGCCGATGTAAAAAGTAAAAACATCGGAAAAAACACTCGTATATGGCAATACGTGGTGGTGTTCCCTGACGCGTCCATTGGCGCCGATGTCAACCTATGCTCGCACTGCCTGATCGAAAACGATGTGGTCATCGGCGACCGCACCACGATCAAGTCCGGCGTCTATGTGTGGGACGGCTTGAGGATTGGTTCAGATGTGTTTGTCGGCCCCAATGTAACGTTTACAAACGACAAGTTCCCCCGATCCAAAGTCTACCCGGACACATTTTCCCAAACTGTTGTTCAAAATGGTGCGTCTATCGGCGGTGGTGCGGTCATTCTGCCAGGGGTCACTATCGGTACTGGCGCCATGGTCGGAGCTGGAGCCGTCGTCACGAAATCGGTACCGCCGTACGCTATCGTCACCGGGTCGCCTGCAAGAATTACCGGTTATGTGGAAAACTCCACATCCAGCGACTCATCCAAGACCCCGACCCACAAAGCCGAAGAGCAGAACGACGCCGTGGTCCGGATCGGCGTGGGCGATGTGACCACGCACAAGTTCAAGTACATTGCGGATATGCGCGGCGATCTCTCGGTCGGTGAATTCCACAAGGAAATCCCGTTCACTCCCAAGCGATACTTCCTTGTATTCAATGTCCCAAGCCAGAAGACCCGGGGCGAGCATGCACACCACAAATGTCATCAGTTTCTGATTTGCGTCAAAGGCAGCTGTGCCGTTGTGGTCGATGACGGCATCAATCGGGCAGAAGTCATGCTCGACGCACCCAATAAAGGGATTTATCTGCCACCGCTCATCTGGGGTATTCAATACAAATACTCGGAAGATGCAGTACTGCTGGTATTCACCTCTGACTACTACGAAGCCGACGATTACATTCGAGACTATTCGGAGTTCACTAAAATAACCGCAAAGCACAACGCACCGTGACATTATTAAAAGAAAACCCACGGACTCGCAGATGGATTAGCTTTCTTATAGGTGGCGGGCTTAATACCGGGCTCACGTATTGCATTTATCTTTTTTTGAGTTATTTCATAGACTATCAAATCGCCTACGCGATCGCCTATATAGCAGGAATAGTCTTTGCCTATTACTTCAACTCAAAAATAGTTTTCAAGGTAGAGCAGTCTTGGCTAGGCATGATAATTTATCCCGCCATCTACCTAGTGCAATACATTTTTGGGGCACTGCTGCTTGGTCTTTTGATTGAGCACCTGCACCTTTATAAGACTATTGCCCCCATATTTGTCATCCTGCTTTTGCTACCGTCCAGTTACCTTTTAAACAAAATAGTTCTGAAAGCAACTCATAAAACGAAGCCCACGAAGGACTCACAAGCATCCAATGACAGTAACTACTAAAAAGTCGTTCACAACGACACAATCTTTATATAATGGAAAAGCACTGCTTTGGCTCGCCCATCTTGGGCCCGCCTTGGTGACAGTCTTTTTCATGTGGTTACCGTTCGGCTTCTCGCTGACCGGGCTGCTCGAAGAATGGGGTGTCATTGGTCTGTTCAGCAGATCTGGCTTGCTTTTCCTGACCGATGCGTCAAGCGCTATGTCTGCCCAAGCGCTTCGTCCGCTAACTATCCTCCCTCACGCCATAGCATATTTCCTTGACCCCAACACCTTCAATTACTGGCATATACTTTTAATTGCCGCGCTCATAATCAAAGGTTGCGCGTTAAGTGTAATAACAACGAGAATAACAGGCTCATTAAAATGGGGCATGCTGGCGAGCGTACTTGTCATTATTTTCCCAGCGGACACAATGCAGCTCTCATTCAGATCAATACACATCAACTGGGCACTGAGCCTTACCTTGATGGGGAGTGCTATATTCCTGCATGCCATTGATCAAAACAGGAAAGTCCGATCTTATGTCTTGAGTGCATTGGGCAGTTTATTGATCGCAGCTGGATGCGCCATGTATGAAGTATCACTGCTATTCATTACCATTCCTGCACTAGTAATCTTTATTCAAATCGGCTTAAAAAAATTCATCCCTCACATCAAAGCATATTATGTTCAGCATCTGATCTGGGTTTCCGGCGGCATCGCCTATATTGCATATGTCATCCACACCGCACCACTCGTTCATAGTTATCAAGGCGCGATTGCCGGTAATAGCGCATTTTCGACTTTGAAACTGTACTACCCTAAAATTTTCACCATAGGACTAATGCGAAGTGTTTTCGGCGGCTGGATCGATGCGTTCAGGATAACCTGGATTGAGTTTAGCAGTTACTGGTATCTGGCGATTACTACAGCTGCGTTACTTTCACTGATCTTCTTTGTTTCACGAAAATCGAAAAGCATTATCATCTCGGAAAACGAGAAAAATCCATCTCTGGCACTTATCTGCCGCCTGGCAATCATCGGCATAGTGTTGATCTGCGTGGGGTATTCACCGTTCATTTTCTCTCTCTCTCATATGGCAGTGAGTCAACGAACATTCCTGTATGCAGCCCCGGGAGCGACGCTACTCTTTTTGTCTCTGTTTTTGGCCCTCAGTTACTACTCAAAGATAGCAACCAGTGTTCTGGCCGCCACCTTGATATTTATCGGCCTGGGCGCCCAGCTATTTCAGTTCCACCACTACATTGACATCTCAAAAAGACAACAACTTGTACTGCGAGACATCGTACAAAACTTTGATGGCAATGCTATCAATAAAACCTTGGTGATTCTCGACTATTCCAATCAGCTCAACCGTGATTGGATGTTTCTGAATGGCAATCTGGCGGCAGCGCTTTCCTACATATACGGCAAACCCATTAGCACCCTGGAGGTTTGCTACATGCCGAGTCATGAATGGCAACAACCCGACTCGCTAGGACGTAAAGGAAACTGTGAAAAAACTGTTGACGGCTGGACGTTCAGCTACCCTACCCCCATCAGCGGGCCGGGAATAGAAGCGGCAGATCAACCACCAAGCAAAAAACTTCCAAAATTGGAGGTTGTTACCTTGGTTATTGGTAATCAGGATATGGTGCCAGTCAATCACGAACTCGACGCCTACCGCCAAGACCTCAAGCACAACACCTCCCCAATGAGTGCAAGGTACCGAGGAGTCACCGAGACCGCGCCATGGCTTGACTTCCTGAAGTTCCGGGATCAGGCATACAAGGATGAATATTACTGGGGCTTTGGCAACTGGTGGAGTTTGGATATCCCAACAGCAGGTTCGGGATGGCGTGATGTGGAGTGGGAAGCAATGGGCTTTTCTCACGAATCCTCTGCCTGGAAAAATGCTCCTCGCGCATCACTTTATTTTGAACTGACCCCAAAAACGGTGCCTTATGTAATTAGCGGGAATTTTAATGCGTTCGCCAACGAGAAAATTCGGAGCGAGATGCAGATTCGTGTTAATGGCACCTCGACCCCCATCCAATGGGATCAAGACGGCAATTTTAGCGGCACCATTAACTCGGAAGCATTAAAGGCGGGGAGAAACGTCCTTGAGTTTGTGTCGGAAGTAGATGACAAATATTACGGACTATCCGCCAAACTGAGCTGGGTAAAAATAGCCAAGCAAACCCACTGACAACGGAATAGGAGAGCCCGGGCGGGCCGCCATCATTTTGAATACCTCATTGGAGGTTTCAGAATTTTGGCGGCTCGGCAAATGAATGCCTTCCAGCTTTCACTCCTTCGTAACCGCTCCACGAACCCCACATTCAAAGCCCTGGCTTGACGCCCGATGCTGTGCTCCCGAATTCCTTCTGGAGCCCATCGTCATGATGCGTCCCGACGCCAAAGTCGAAAAAGTCTATCTCTACCCCAAGCCCGTGGACTTCCGAAAATCCATCTACGGCCTCGCTGCTCTAGTCGAACTGGACATCAAGGTCGCGGTGTTCGAACCGGTGCTTTTCGTGTGCCTCAACAAACCCCGTAACCGAGTGAAGATCCTGTACTGGGAGCGCAACGGCTTCTGCCTTTGGCTCAAGCGCCTGGAGTCCGAGCGCTTTAAAACCTCCCCCTATCTCACGGACGAAGCCATTGTGTTAAGTGTTCAGGAACTCAACTGGTTACTCGACGGTTTTGATCTGTGGCGCAACCGTCCGCATCAGGTTTTGACGCCGCGATTTGTAGCCTGACCCGTTATAATCCGAGCCATGATTTCCCTGCCCGACGACCTTCCTGATGATCCTGTTTTGCTCAAAAAGTTGTTGCTTGAGGTGCTGGCTCGTCAGGCTAAAACAGCCGAAGTGCTGCAAGCCCATGAAGGTCACATTGTCGATCTGAAAGAACAAATCAAGCTGCTGCGCGACCGCTTACTGGCAAGTCCGGTGATCCACTGCGACGAAATCCGCGTCCAGGTCCTTAAAGAACCGGATCGCGATCCGACCAGTCAGCCCTGGATGTGAGGGCAGGCCTGCGGCCCGCCAGACCAGAAAATTGTGTTGTTCGACTACACCACCAGCCGTGAGCAGGAAGTACCGTTGCGCCTGCCTGAAAGTTATCTCGGCTACGTGATGACCGATGATTACGCGGGCTACAACGCCTTGGCACTGCAGCCGAGCGTGGAGCGGCTAGCGTGCATGGCCCATGCGCGACGCACGTTCGTGGACGCCCAAAAAGTGCAGTCCAAGGGTCAGACGGGCCGCGCTGATATCGCGCTGACGATGATCAACAAGCTGTGCCGCATCGAACAGCAACTCAAGGACGCCAGTGATGAACAACGCTTCGCGGCTCGTCAGGAAAAGAGCCTGCCAATCCTGGCTCAGTTGAAGAACTGGCTGGATATAACCAGCCGCAGGTTCCGGCCCAAAGTGCTCTGGGTAAGGCGGGGCAGTATCTGGCGAACAACTGGAGCCGGCTGGACTACGTGGAAGCCGGTTTTTTACCCATCGACAACAACGCCGCCGAAGAGCGATAAAGCCGTTTGTCATCGGGCGCAAGAACTGGTTGTTCAGCGACACCCCCAAGGGCGCAGCGGCCAGATCTACAGCCTGGTCGAAACCGCCAAGGTCAACGGCCTGGAACCCTATACGTGGCTACGCCACGTACTGGAGCGGTTACCGCACGCCTCGTCGGTGGAAGACTACGAAGCCTTGCTGCCGTGGAACTGCTCGCCAGAGATCCCACGGTAAACAGTCACCTCACTTTGGGGTAGGTGGGGTTTATGGATCGCATACGATCAGGCCGCGACCACGATAATTCCAGCCATCACCGGAAGATGCATCACCATTACCCGCGCGCGAGGCATCGGCGATGTTCGCGATCTGCTGCGGCTGTCAGGCGACTAGTGCGGCCAGCGCCGCCGGGAACCGACTCGGCCAATTCGCCATCAGTCCAGGTGCGCCGTAGTTCAGGTTCTCGGTAAGGGATCCACGAACCCCACATTCAAAGCCGCCTATTGAAGCCTGATGCTGTACTCCCGATTTCTTTCCGGAGCCAGCCCCTCATGATGCGA
>NZ_QGGS01000018.1:0-129723 GCF_003148705.1 Pseudomonas sp. OV226
GTGCCGAGCAGTTCAACAGCGCGCTTCTTGTCGATCAGGGGGGATTTGGCTTCGCCTTTGGCGAGGGCGGACAGGAAGCCGGCCTTGACATAGGCCGCTTCGTCCACGCCAGGTGGAACGCGATGGGTGATCAGGTCAACGAGGAAAGCTTCTTCGCCAGCCGGAGGATTCTTCAGCAGCTCGATAAGGCCTGCAGTTTGCTCGGCGTTGAGCGCCAAGGGTGGAAGCCCTTGCTCGGCACGTGCTTGTAATTGTTGTACGTAGGTCTCAAGCACTGGGTTTCTCCTGTCATACCGCGTGTTGTTGAGTGAGCGAACAGCGTGCGCCCGCAAAAATAAAGGCAGGTGCAGTTTTTCGGTTGTCGAGGGTGACCACCCGAAACTATCCAATCAACTGCGCCTGCAAAAGGTGTTCTGTCCCGGAATCGGGAAGGCACAGATCTGCATCTGCGCCAATCGGAGGTTTTCGGCAACGGTGGATATTGTCGACACTATCTCGTGATTGAGCCGGAATATAATGATTATCCGCAGGTCAATCAACTACATTGTCGACACATTTGAATCACCTCCCAAGTCGTCACCATAAGGGCAGCGGGCTCAATCGTTCACTTATGACTATTCGCACATCGATTCGACTGATGACAGCCAGCGCTCTGCGCCGCGGTTTCAGGTGGGAGGCTGAGACTTCACGCAGTCGCCTGCGAGGGATACATGCCTTTGGCATTCACGCGACTGCAAATCAGTCAAAAGGAACGAAAAACCGTAAGTCGATATTGATTGGGTTTGTCCCACGCCATTGGACTGCAGGACTTCGAAAAGGCGCTGTCATGAATAGCCAAGAGACTGTCGCAAAATGAAAAGCGCTCCCGGGCCGGGGGCTTTTTAATGGGCGCTGAAAAGTCGATTGAGCCGATTGGGTCGGTGACACGGCAAATGTAACGAGGCGGGCACTCTGCTAGCCGGTGCAACGCGATGATTTTTCCAGTCCTGTTTGTAGGAACTGCCAAGCCATGGAGGGCCGATATCTGGATTAGGGCCGTACAACTTACCGCCGCTTGAACCGATGGATGCGACTGCACCGCCTGCGTCACGAATGCCTGGTACGCCAGGCAGGAGAATAACAATATGAAATTCGTGAAAAGTCTGCTGGCTACGCCACTCATGATGGCGCTGACCATCGATGCACAAGCCTATGTATCCACTCAGGATGCCGCCCGACTGGGCACCAGCCTGACGTTGGTAGGCGCCGAAAAGGCTGGCAATGCCGACGGTTCCATTCCGGCCTACAACGGAGGCCTGACCACCGCCCCGGCCAGCTTCAAAACGGGTGACAGCATGCGCCCGAACCCCTTCGCCGATGAGACACCACTGCTGGTGATCGATGGCAAGAACGTTGATCAGTACAAAAGCATGCTGACGGCTACCACGGTCGCATTGGCCAAGCGCTATCCAAACTTTCGCATCGATGTGTATCCGACCCACCGCACGGCTTCACTGCCAGAGGCAGTGCTGGAAAACAGCCGCAAGAACGCCACCGGCGCCAAATCCCTCAACGGTGGGATTGCCTTTGAAAACGTATTGCCCGGTGTGCCGTTCCCGATCCCGCAATCGGGCGCCGAGGCGATGTGGAATTTCCTGCTGCGCTACCAGGGCGTCAACATCCATTCCAAGTACGACTCCTGGAGCGTCGACTCGGCAGGTGTGGCAAGCCTGGCGGTCTCCGGCGAGGCATTCGTGTCCTTCCCGATTTACGAGAACATGTCGAAGCCGATCAACAACTCCGACATCTACTACCAGCTGAAGCTGGCTTATACCGGACCCGCGCGACGTGCCGGTGAGTCGGTCATGCTCAAGAACGCCACCAACCCGCTGCAACGTCCTGGTCGTGCCTGGCAGTACTTGCCGGCCCAGCGCCGGGTCAAACAGATATCGATCCTGGCCTACGACACACCGAACCCCGGTACCGCCCGCGCGCTTGAGTTGTACGACTGGACGCTGGTGGGCAAGCAAGAAATGATCGTGCCCTACAACACCTACAAACTGACCTATGCCCGGGATGCCAAATCGCTGACCACCCCCAATTACATTTCCCCGGACTTCGTCCGCTGGGAAAAACACCGGGTCTACGTCGTGGAGGGCAACCTCAAGCCCGGTGCAAAGCACATCTACCAAAAACGCCGCTTCTACCTGGATGAAGACACCTGGGCCGCCGTGGCCTCCGATCAGTACAACACCAGTGGCCAGCTCTACCGTGGCTCCTTCGCTTTCCTCAGCCAGAGCTACGACGAGCAAGTCCCGGATGCCACCCCGTTCATGACTTACGACCTGTCGCTTGGCACCTACAACATCAATGGCGTGGTCGGCCCACATGGCGGTATCCACTACATCGAACCGCTGTCGACGGCGCAGTGGGTGCCGGAGTCCATGGCGGGTGCTGGTATTCGCTAAGCCCCCAGTGATGCAGAACCCGATGTCTTGAGCTAGACGCTGGCGAGGGGTCAAGCTCCCTCGCCACAGGTCATCACCGCTTTTTCGTCGGCATATAAAACGCCAGTCCTTTGCCAAGTCGAAAAAACAGACGGTTCTACTGATGTTTCTGGACAGCCGAAGCCGGCGGGACATCCCGTTTTGCCGGTGCGGGTACGCACGAGTTCAATAGCTATATAGCGTGAGCGAGATTCCCATCGCATCTTCGACGTGCTCTGACGAGTAGAATGCCAACGCTACTCAGCACTAATGGGATTTGTGGTGGTCAATAAACCCCGCACGAACGTCAGCGGTCGTACTGCTCGGTGCCGACCAGTTCCGCATCGGTATTTTGACCAAGGACAGTGAAAGCATGCTCATCGCCACATAATCAGCAACCGCCACTACGGGGTTCCGTGAATCGGGACTGGCCGTACGTTTACCCCTCAATCCAATTCGAAGATCTAACGCATGTACCTACGCAAAATTGCAGTTGGGCTGTCGGCCCTTGTTTTGCTTTCCACCGGGGCAGAAGCCCGCAGCCTGCTGGATCTCCTCAAGCCGCCCACCCAGCATCAGGACCCAGTATCCCGCTCGGGTTCGATCAGTCAGAACGCGGCACTGGACCTTTATTCAAACAAACAAAAACAGGCATCGTTCGATGGCTGTGCAGATCTGTTCCCGGCAGCCAAACCAATCAACCTGGCTTCCGTGCCTGCAACAATGAACCCCTTGGCCCTGTGTTCCGACAACTTTGCGGTGCTGTACTCGCAAACCAGCAAGACGCCGCTGGTGGTGGTGGAGCGTCTTAATGCAGCCCAGCTTCAGGATGCAAAAGGGGAGGAGCGCACTAACCAGTTCTATCCAGATCCTCGCATTCCCAAGAGTGGACGGGCAGAGTTGAGTGACTACCGTAGCCAACACCCGGCTGTGGACCGTGGCCATCAATCCCCGGCCGCCGATGCACCGAACCCCAATGCAATGGCTCAATCCTTTGCGCTGTCGAACATGGTGCCGCAAGACCCAACCAACAACCGGAAGATCTGGAGCAAGGTTGAGTCTGATGTCAGGAAGTTTGCCAAGCGAGCCGATGGCAATGTTTTTGTCTTTACCGGCCCGCTCTTTGACCCAGGCCATAGCACCATTGGCGACAACAAGGTCTGGGTACCGACGCGCCTGTTCAAGCTGGTTTACGACGCATCGTCCAAACGGGCCTGGGCCTACATACTCCCCAACGCCGAAACCCGTATTGAGAGGCCGATGGACTATGACGCTTTCGTAAAAAGTACGGGGCTAAAATTACTGGGCAATCTACCCGTCACAGGCTCCGTGGGCCGCACTTGAGGGTTCACATTTAACGGGCGGTGGGGGCGCTTGCTCCCTCGCCACGAGTCACTGCTTTTTTACGTGGGCATACAAACGCCAGCCTTTTGAAATGGGGGGGCGTTCAAAAATTTCGACACGCCTCGCTAGAACCGGGCTTTACTGGAATCAGTTGTGCAGATTGCCGTGTGTTGCTGGCTTCCGAGGTCAAAACTACAGCCATCGAGGTTGAGGACGAGCCCTTGTCCAAATTCCGGTTCTTCCCCATCAGGTTTTTCCCGCTGCTGCTCGCCGGCTGCACCACTACGCACATGCCCCACGACTTCAGCGAGACGATACCCGCCAGCGACTCGGCTTTCGGGCGCTCGATCCTGGCTCAGGCCGCCTCGCATCAGGGACTTTCGGGTTTTCGCTTGCTGCCCAACAGCAGTGAGGCGTTCCGGGCCCGCGCCGAGTTGATCCGCAACGCCCAAAAGAGCGTCGATCTGCAGTATTACATCGTGCATAACGGTCTGAGCACCCGGGCCCTGGTGCGTGAAATGCTGGCGGCCGCCGATCGAGGCGTGCGTATACGCCTATTGCTCGATGACACGGCCAGCGACGGTCAGGAAGAAGTCATCGCTACCCTGGCCGTGCACCCGAACATCTATATCCGTGTCTTCAACCCTTTGCATCTGGGGCGCAGCACTTTTGTGACCCGAACCATGGGCCGTCTGCTCAATCTTTCGCAGCAGCACCGGCGCATGCACAACAAACTGTGGCTGGCTGACAACAGCGCCGGCATCGTTGGCGGACGCAACCTGGGAGATGAATATTTCGACGCCAAGCCCGATCTCAACTTCACCGACATGGACCTGCTATGCATCGGCCCGGTCGCCCAGCAGTTGGGGCACAGCTTCGATCAATACTGGAATAGCGCCCTGAGCCATCCCATCAGTGACTTCCAGCTCAACAAGCCAACGCCCGAAGACTTGCTCGAGAGCCGTCAACGCCTGGAACAATCGCTCGACAGCACACGGATCGAAAACAAGGCCCTGTACGAGCACCTCATGACCTACCGGACGCACCCGCAACTCGATCATTGGCGCAAGGAGCTGATCTGGGCCCATGGCAAAGCGATGTGGGACGCCCCGAGCAAGGTGCTGGCCGATGACGAACCGGCCCGCGCGCTAATGATGGCCACGCAACTTCGACCTGATCTGGATAGCATCGACAAGGAGCTGATCTTGATCTCGGCCTATTTCGTTCCCCAGGAGTCGGGCATGCGCTACCTCCTGGGTCGTGCCGAGGCCGGGGCTGATGTACGCCTGTTGACCAACTCACTGGAAGCCACTGATGTGCCAGCCGTGCACGGCGGCTATGCGCCTTACCGCAAAACCCTGCTCGAACACGGCGTGAAGCTCTATGAGTTGCGACGACAGGCGGATGACCCCGGTCGCGGTTCTTCGTTTGGCTTCAGTGGTGGCTCGGACTCCAGCTTGCACACCAAGGCCATGATCCTGGACAAACAGAAGGTGTTTGTCGGGTCCTTCAATTTCGACCCGCGTTCTGTGCTTTGGAACACAGAAGTCGGGGTGCTGGTCGACAGCCCTGAATTGGCCGGCTACGTACGCGAACTCGCGTTTGAAGGCATGTCGCCAGCCGTGAGTTACCAGGCTCGTCTGGAAAACGGCGAAGTCGTCTGGGTCACTGAGGACAACGGCCGCCTGCATACCTTGTATAAGGAGCCTGGCGGCGCGTGGCGCAGTTTCAAAGCGTGGCTCAGTGACAAGATCGGCATTGAGAAAATGCTCTAGGCCGAAGCCGGCCCCGATCAGGCAGTGTGCTGCTGCGCCAACAATCCTTTGCCCTTAACGACGGTTTCACCGGCTATTCCGACAGCGGAACTACCAGGGTCAGCCAGGTATTCCAGCCCTCTGGGCGATTCTTCGCGTCAAACTCGTAGTAACCCTTGAGGTTGGCGTACCAGAGATCTTTACCGACTTTGAAGAAGTGTCCCGCCTGAGGACCTATGGCACTGACCTGGGATTTGAAGTCGCCCAGTGTCGCGCCGCTGCCGCTGTCCCCCGTGACTTGATGGTAAACGTAGCCGACAAGGCCCAGTTGGGTCTGATCGGTGATGAAGTGCGAGGCACTCAGGTCCAGGTGCGCGTCGATGCCGTTTTGATAGTTTGTGTCGGTGTTTTCCCAGTTGTAGGTCATGCCCGCCACGGCGGAAAACTCGTTCTTTTTGTCGAAGTAGGTGTAGCCACCACCGGCATCCAGCGCCGAGTGTCCCAGGCCAATATTGACCAGGCGATTGGGGTCATAAGCACCCACGGGAATGTTGCCCATGCTATAGGCCATGAAATTGTGAACGCCATGGTTCCATTTCATCGTGCCCAGCACATACACGTCGCTCCCCCCCTTGAGGGTGTCTTGGGTTCCACCGGAAAAGCCGCGCCCGCGCGGCCCGACTTGCGTAACGTCGACACTGGCCTCGTCGCGGCCAACCGCGGCCACCACCGAAATCGCAGCCTGGGCCCCGAGTAACGGTTCGGCAAAGGTATACGTGGGGCTGGCGAACAGCAGATCTGCCTTGGCATCCAGACCGAAGGTGGTCCGTCCGCCTCGTGGTATCGCATTGTTTTTATCGTCACTGGCACTGACGTGATAGTAGATCAGCGGCAGACTCCAACCCGGTTTGGTGGGTGCCGCGGCCAGCGCGCCGAACTGGCCAGGTAACCAAAAGCTGATACCGCCGTCATCTGCCTGAGCAAGCATGGCCGGCAAAAACACCGCCAATCCCAGTACAGCTTTATTTCTTGCAATCATCGAAACCCTCAATTCTCGGCCTACCCAATAGTCGCGTGCGCGTTACAGCTTAGTAGCTGTTTCAAGAATGAGCAGGATTGTGGCCAGGGATGGCGCTGGAAAGTCGAGGAGGCGGGGGCAATGGCGAAAGCTCTGATGCCACCGCCCCGATTGTGCCTGTCGTGATTACTGGCTGGAGCGAATGGCCCCGCCGTCAATCAACAGATTCTGCCCGGTGAGGTATCCGGCATGGCTGCTGCAAACGAAGGCGCAAAGTGCACCGAATTCCTCGGGTGAGCCGAAGCGTTTCGCCGGAATTTCGCTGCGGCATTCGTCAAGGAATACCTCACTGTCTTGTCCCGACTCCTGGGCGACAGCGACCAGGTTGCCACGCAGTCGATCGGTGTCGAATGAGCCCGGTTGCAGGTTGTTGATCGTCACATTGCGGCTGGCGATGTTGTCCTGTCGGGCAAGCCCGGCGACAAATCCCGTCAGCCCGCTGCGTGCGCCATTGGACAAACCCAGGCTTTCGATAGGTGACTTCACCGCACTCGACGTAATGTTGATGATTCGGCCAAATCCGCGAGCGGCCATACCGTCTACCGTGGCCTTGATCAACTCGATTGGGGTGAGCATGTTGGTATCCAGCGCCTTGACCCAGGCGTCGCGATTCCATTCGCGGAAATCCCCGGGAGGAGGGCCTCCCGCGTTATTGATCAAAATATCGAAATGTTCGTGGGCCCCGAGGGCGGCCGCCCGACCCTCAGGCGTTGAAATGTCTCCGGCTACGGCGATGACGGTCACTTGAGGATTGATCGCTCTGAGCTGACGGGCTGTTTCATTCAGCGTGTCTTCGCCTCGTGCGGTGATCACCACGTTCACACCTTCGCTGACGAGTGCCTGCGCGCAGGCTTTACCCAGGCCTTTGCTGGCGGCGCATACCAGCGCCCAGCGTCCTGCTATTCCAAGATTCATGCGTGTTGTCCTGCAAGAAGGTAGCTCAAAGAAAGGGGGGGCCTATTCATGCATGATCCACGGTTGCAGACAGGTTTGGCGATTGGGCATCGATGCCCATGAAGCGTCGCACTCTCTCTCCTTCGGCATCGCGTCGTATGGTTTCAGGTGCGGCATCCAGTTGGATATTGCCGTTCTCCATGAACACGACCCGGTCGGAGATCGACATCGCAAAGTCCATTTCGTGGGTCACGATCAGCATGGTCATGCCTTCCTTGGCCAGGTCGCGGATCACGTTCAGCACGTCGTTGACCAGTTCCGGATCGAGGGCCGAGGTCGGCTCGTCGAACAGCATGATCTGCGGCTCCATCGCCAGGGCCCGGGCGATCGCCACGCGCTGTTGCTGGCCGCCGGAGAGCTGGTGCGGGTACTTGTGGGCGTGGGCCAGCAGGCCGACTTTGTCCAGCAGCGCATAAGCGCGATGTTCACTCAGCTCGCCCGGTTGGCCGTGGTAACGCGGCGCCAGTGTGACGTTATCGAGAATGGTGCGGTGCGGGAACAGGTTGAAGTTCTGGAACACCATGCCGATTTGCCGCACGCCTTTGCGCAGACGAGAACTGTTGGGTTTGTCCGACGCTTCGATGAATGTTTCGCCGAACAACTGAATGTCGCCCGTATCGATGGTTTCCAGGCCGTTGACCGTGCGGATCAGCGACGTCTTGCCGGAACCCGATGGGCCAATGATCGAGACCACCTGGCCGTATTCGACATTCAGGTCGATGCCCAGCAGCACTTTGTGCGTGCCGTAGCTCTTCTGGATGTTCTTGAGTTGCAGGATTGGGGTGGCGTTGTTGCCGGCGGCTTTGCGCGCAATGTCCGGTAGCGCTTCGGCGCTGGCCTTGAACTTGGCGATGGTGGCCGCGTCGAGCGTGTGCGGCTTGCGGAAGTTCAGGTCCAGGTAGCGCTCCAGGCGCTGCAGGAAAAAGCCGAACACGGTGACGATCAGCACGTAGTAGACGCCTACCGCCGCCAGGGTTTCCATGACCAGGAAGTTAGTGGCATAGAGGCGTTGGCCGACCGTGAGAATTTCGGTCAGGGAGATGACCGAGACCAGCGACGTCAGCTTGACCACCGTGATGTATTCATTGATCAAGGTGGGCAGCGAAATACGAAATGCCTGGGGGATCACGATCAAGCGCTGCATACCGAACAGGCCGACACCCAGTGCGCGCCCGGCTTCCCTCTGGCCCTTGGCCACGGAAATCAGACCACCACGATGGATTTCCGCCATGTACGCCGCTTCGGTGACCACCAGGGCCAACAGTCCGGAGTAGAAGGGGTTGGACAGAATCGGGCCGCTGCCGGGAAATAATTGCGGCAAGTTGTAGACGAAGACCACCAGCACCAGCAACGGGATGCTGCGGAAGAACCAGATATAGACCGCTGCGGGAATACGCAGGAAGGGCGATTGGGAGAGCTTGGCCGTGGCCAGGAGAAAGCCCAGCAGCATGCCAATGAACCAGGCCAGGGCACTGAGCTGGACGACCGTGATACAGGCATTCCAGAAGTCTGGCAGGGAGAACAGCGAGAAAAAATACGACCAATCAAATTGCATAGGGCACCTCGATCTGCCGCCTCCATGCAGGGGCGGCAGATGACCAGACTACAGGGACGCGTTCTTAGTGGGCAGTCGGTTCTTCCAAGGCATATTTCTTAAGAATAGCGGCATATTCACCGCTCTTTTTGGTCTCCTCAAAGGCCTTTTGCACGGCCTGGAACGTTTCGTCATTACCTTTCTTGACGAAGATACCCAGGGTTTGCTGATAGATCGGGTGGTCGGTGGTGATCACCACGCGGCCATTGGTCTTTTCCGCGATCAATTTTGCGGCGCCGGCGATTTCAACCTGAGCCTGAATATTCTTGGACAACAGGGCCTGGGTCACTTCGGGGGCCGAAGGGTACTCGCTGACGGTGATAGCGCCTTTGTTGTTCGGCACGCAGTACTCATCGGACAGCTTCCTGAATTCCTTGACCCAGGTAGTGCCTTGTTCCAGACCCAGTTTCAAGCCGCACAGGTCTTCAGGTTTCTTTGCATTGATCTCGCTGCCCTGGGGCACCATGACCGAGGCCCCGGTGTTGGCATAGGCGATGGTCTGGGCCTGAGTCTGGCGCTCCGGTGTGATGTACATGCCGGAAATGACCGCGTCGTATTTTGCGGAGTTCAGGCCCAGGATCAGGCTCGGGAACTTGGTGTCGACGAATTCCACCTTGGCGTTCATGTGTTTGGCCAGGGCTGTAGCCAGTTCGGGGTCGGAACCCACCACGTTTTTGTCCTTGTCGTAGGACTCGAAAGGAGGGTAGGTGATTTCCATGCCGACCTTGAACGTGTCAGTCGCGGCCATGCTCACCGAGGCACCGAACATACCGGCTGCCAATACGGCCATGCTCAACAGGGCTTTGTTATTTTTTTTCATTATTACTGCTCCGGCGTAGGTAAGGGGTTAGCTGAAAACTTCAATCAGGACGGTTGAACCTGATTTTTCAAATGTCCAAAACTGGCGGGCTTGCGTGCCTTACCTGGCAGTTGAACTTCCCCATTGGCCACCCTCTGGCGCAGATATTGATACGTCTGCAGCGCCTGGCCATACATGTGTTCGCCGATCGTGATTTCCTCGTAGTCGTTACCAGCCTGGGCGAACCCGGGCAGCGGTTTGATCTGGGTGTGGTAGTCGCAGGCATAGAACAGGGGGAAGGAATAGCGCTCCTCCCTCACGCTGCGCACCCGGTGCGCGGTTGCAACGAAGGCGCCTGCTGTCATCACCTCCAACATGTCGCCGATGTTGACCACAAAGGCATCGGCCATCGGTGGTGCATCGATCCATTGGCCAAGATTGTTCATCACCTCAAGGCCTGGTTTGTCGGCCAGGAGAATGGTGAAGCACTCGTAATCAGTATGAGCGCCAAGACCCGGTGCATCATGGGCCGCACCGTCGAAGGGGTAGTGGATCAGGCGCAGCTTGGACGGCGGACGGGTGACCAGGCTGTCGAAATAGTTTTCTTCCAGGCCCAGGGTCAGGGCGAAGCCACCGAACAGGCGCCGGCCCAAGGCGAAGATCGCTTCGTAGTAGGCCTGCACCGACGCCTTGAAACCGGGCAACTGCGGCCAGTCGTTCGGTCCAAGCAATGGGGTGTTGGCCAGCACCAGCGGGTCATCGGCGGGGACTTCGAAGCCGACGTCGAAGGCTTCCTTGTGGTCCGGCTTGCCTTTGGAATAGACCTCTTCGCCTTCGGGCACAAAACCTTTGTGGGTTTGCGAGGTGCCGATGTAGTGCCGCATCTTGGTGTCGATGGGCTGGGCGAAAAAGTCCTTGGCAGCCTTGCGCAGATTGGCGATCAGTTGCGGGTCGATACCGTGGTCGGTGATATAGAGGAACCCGACCTCGCTGGCAGCGCGCCCCAATTGTTCGGCCACGGCCAGGCGGTGTTCCAGTTCAACACTGAACAGACCGGCGATGCTGACCACCGGGATGCTGTTGAAGTTGGCTTTGAGTGTGTCAGTACTGGCGCTGTTATTTTTATTGTCAGGCATGACGCATCGGCTCCCTAAGGATGGTTTGAGTGGTGGAAACGCTCGAAGTGTTCGCGCTCGGTCTGGCCCATCCACACGTTCAATGACCACAGGTCGGCGACCGGGACATTGGTGAAGGGCAAATGATGCAGGTAGCCATCGGCGCCGAATTCCGGGGTCAGGGTGCTGACCTGATAACCGCGGGCCTGTTGCGAGCGCCAGATGCTTTCCCAGTGCTGCTGATGGAAGGCCAGTTCTTTTGCATATTCGGGAGCCGCCGGGTGCGGAACCTGCGGGCCTTGGTCGTAACCGACCCGGGCCTGGATATGGTGAACGCGCTCGATGAAAGGGCTCAGGTCATCGGCCGGGTCATTCAACAGACGCTCGCAGGTCACGACCCAATGGCTGATGTCACTGGTGAACAAGAGATCAGGCAGTTGCCGGATCAACTCCAGGGTCACCCAAGGGTTGAACAGCGAACGCGAGCGATGAGTTTCGAAACTGCAGACCTGGCCGTGCTTGCGCGCCAGATCCAGCGCCTGTCCAAAAAACTCCACTTGTTGTGGCAAGGACCAGCGATCGTTGCCCGCCAGTACGTTGACGAAGCGTGGGCCGAGTTCGCCAGCCCAGGCGAGTTTTTGTTCGAGGTCATTGAGGTGTACGGCGGGCGTTGCCGACTGATCCGGCAGCACGTCGTAGGCGGTGAAGACGGTGCTGATATAGCCCAGGCGATTGGCCTTTAGAAAGGCGCCAAACTCAGCCCGCTCACGGGCGTCCAGTGGCAGTCGCGCTTCCATGCCATCAAAGCCTGCTTGCAGCAGCTCTTCAAGCGCCTGAGCCTTGCTGGCGGTGTAACCCCACAGCGTGCGAAAAATTTCCAGCTTCATCGGTGATCCTCAAAAATCCAGGGCCTACTGCAAAAGCACGTCGACGCACCAAGCTGTTGAACAATGCCAAGGCTGGTTCGCTGTGGAGCCGATGTTAGGCACAGGCTGAGCGGCGAAAGAATCTGAAAGTTCAAATCAATACTTCAGAGAATTGATAACAAATAGCCAGCTATCTATATCAATTTCCACGGGGGAATTTCTGGGCAAGCAGGTGTCTACGCTAACGATTAGCGAGGGATGCCATTGTTACGGCATCATTTTGAAGAGTCCCAAGCGACGATGGGCAGGCGAGGAAAAATCCGTGATAAATCAGGCAGATCGAATATTTTCAAACTTGGCGGCGGCGGGTGGTGCCGTGCTGCCCACCCTGAAAAAAGCATCTCGGGCATAGGGCACCTGGTTCAGGACTACGCTAACGCTGTGTGGGTCGTCGATCAAACGACCCACTTGCGTCCGTCCATGGAGCGCCCAATGCCGCCCATCACCACGCGCCTGGTGGCGCTGTTAGCGCTTTGCCTGACACTTGAAGTCCCAGCCCAGACCAACGGCTGTCCAGCCGGCGAGAAACCCGTGTGCCTGGACAGCTGCGTTTGCTTGCCAGACCTGGGACTGATCGCTGATGGCATTTACCAGATGGCGGCACCTGCCCTGGCGTTGTGGCTGACCCAAGCCCGCGCTGAAGCAGATATCGCCGGCACCCAACCGATTCCACCGCGCATCCGGGAGCAACTGCTGCGCTGGTACGACCCCAGTGTCCTTGATACCGCGCGCTACAAAGTCAGCGATAACAGCCAAATGAACGCAGCCACTGCCATGCTGCAAAACCCCGATGTCGGTGCCGTGACGCTGATCGACATCATCCTGTTCCGCGACGCTCAAACCGCAGAACAGGACCTCGCACTCTGGGCTCACGAACTAAAGCACGTGCAGCAGTATCAGGAATGGGGGGTAGAAGGGTTTGCCCAGCGGTATACACAAGACTTCAATGCAGTGGAAGCGCCGGCTTATGCCATACAGGCTGAGGTCAGGCGGTCATTGCGGGAAGGGGCTGACTGAAGGGCATCACCAGCGTTTGCGCTGATACGCGAACAGCGGGTACGGGGCGAACCATGACCCCGGTCGCATAAATTTGAAATGTACGGCGTTGCTCGCCAGAATCGCGCCCCAAGCCGGCCAACGTTGTCGGACGTTCGCGGTGAAAAGGGGCTGTAGTTGAACGAACAGACATTGTCCAAGCGCCTGGAGCGCGTCGCGGCGCAGGTGCCAGTCGGTGCGCGCCTGGCCGATATCGGCTCGGATCACGGCTACCTGCCGGTGGCATTGATGCGCCGTGGCGCCATCGTAGCGGCGGTCGCCGGCGAGGTGGCATTGACGCCGTTTCGTGCGGCCGAACGCACTGTGCGCGAAAACGGCCTGGATCAGCGGATCACCGTGCGCCTGGCCAATGGCCTGGCGGCGATCGAGCCGGGTGACGGGATCACGGCGATCAGCCTCTGCGGCATGGGTGGCGAGACCATCCGCGACATCCTCGACAGCGGCAAATCACATCTGAGCGGCCAGGAACGCCTGATCCTGCAACCCAACGGCGGCGAGCAGCCACTGCGCCAATGGCTGATGGAAAATGGCTACCGTATCCTCCACGAGGAAGTGCTGCGGGAAAACCGCTTCGACTACGAAATTATCGTCGCCGAGCGGGCAGGGGCGGTGAAGTACACCGCCGAGGAACTGTACTTCGGTCCGTTACAGATGCAGGCACGCAGCCCGGCGTTCCTGCTCAAGTGGCAGCGCATGCTGCGCCTGAAGCAGCGCACGCTGACCCACTTCACCCGGGCGCGGCAGGCTGTGCCCGAGGAGAAGGTGCAGGAAATCGCCCGACAGACTCGCTGGATCACCGAACTGTTGACCTGAGCTGGATACATTCCACGACGTGAGCACTCATACGGCGTAGCAAGCAGCTATACCAATGAGCGCAAGAAAACAGATCAACTGAATGCAAAAGAAGGTAAACCGAACGGCCACGAACCGGTCGGTTTGCACATGGGAGACGTGAACCAGAGACTGGCACACCCGAGCCACCAGCACGAGTATGGACAAGTCGTTCACTGCGGGGCCGCTGACACCCAAGGCTGAAACCACGAACACGATGGCGCCAAAGACCGGCAGGTTTTCCACGCAGTTGGCGTGTGCTCTTGTCCCGCGCCGATACCAGTCCTCGCCTTCGAGTTGATCGCTGCGAAAAGAGGCAATCGCAACTTTTGAGAACAGGATGGCGACCCAGCGATACACCCCGACGGTTGCCATCAATAGCAGCAAAGTCCAGGTCGCAAATCCAAGCAACATCCACTGGGGGATCGTCATGGCGGCCATCCTCGATCAATTGTTTTCAGCACGTCATTGCCCAGCTGCGCGGCCAGTGGTCGGTCGCGCGCTGTCGATCAATGGCTCATGATGGGGGCCAGTGCGGCCTGGATCCTGGACAGTTGCGCTGGCGTTGTCATGCGCGTCAGCAGCCGGCCAAAGTGGGGATGCTGCACGCCCGAGATGATGTATTGCCAGCGGTAGGCGCCCAGCATGCAGGCGTTGATTTGCGCTGTTTCATCGACGCTGAACGGGCGTGAAACGTTTCGAATGAAGTAGTCGGCATCGGCAACCGATTGCGCCTGCAGGATGCCGTCGACGGCCGCCACCAGCGCAATCAGATCGTTAACGGCCTGATCGCGCTCGGCTGGCGAGAGTTTCGCGTGCTCTGCCTTCCACTCCAGTTCATCCAGTACGACGTGCCGGCTCTCATCCATCCAGTGAAACTTGAAGACATCCTTGAATAACGGGCACAACTCCTCGCGCGGGGCGATGCTTTGCGAGTAGTGCGTTTGCACAAACAGCTCGATATGACAGGTCAACGCCAGCACCGACCAGGTACTGGCCGCCAGTACTGCGCGGGCCACATCGTTTGGATCGGCAACCTGACGATAGCCCGCAGGCAATTGCGCACTCATCATCGTTTCCATGCGCCGGAACAGTTCCTGGTGCTTGATCTCGTCGTTGGAAAAACGCACCAGCGCTTCAAGTGCCAGTTGATCGTCAAAGACATGGGCGCGACCTTGATCGAGCATTTTGGCGCTGATAAACCGTTCGACCAGACCAAAGATATACGCGTAGGTTCGGCCATGAACCTGACTGAGCCGGCGCGCTTCATCCTCGGTGAGAAAGGTCAGCCGGTCGACCCGTGAGAGTCCGTCGGGCAAGAATTTGCGCGAGAAGTCGAAGCTGCGGTCCTGCAGCAAATCACGATCGATCTGCCATTCCGCTTTCTTCGATGATCTGACAAGTTGAGCATAACGGGCGGCGTTGCTCGATTCCGGGTTGAGTAGGGTCGCGACGGTGTTCATTTCGATCTCCTGCTTCGGGGCAGTTACGGTTGACGTCGGAACCAATGACCATGGGTGAAGCCTCTGGGGCCAGTCTCGATCGCCGGGTCCGCGTTGGTGCTAATCTAGGCCTCGCCGTTCCGGCGATGAATGACCAGTGCGCCGGATTACTTGCTCCGGACTCCGGAGAGGAGGGCTGGCGAGTGCTGGATGCGCTTTCTGATGTCTTGCGTGTGATTCGGCTGTCTGGAGGGGTGTTCCTCGAGGCGGAGTTCACTGCGCCCTGGTGCATCGGCGGAAAAATCTCGGCCGACGATTGCAAACCGTTCCTGGCGGCACCTCGACATATCATTGCGTCGCACTTTGTCGCCGCGGGGCACATGCAATTGCGGATCGACGGGGAGCCCGCCATCGATGTGCAAGCAGGCGAGCTCATTCTGCTTCCTCGTAACGACACTCATACGTTTGGCAGCGATCTGAGCATTGCGCCGATGTCTGCGGGTGAGGTCATTCAACCGCCAGAAGTCGGCGGCATTGCACGAATCAAGCACGGCGGGGGCGGAGAGGTCACGCAACTATTGTGTGGCTTCCTCGGGTCTGAAACGCCCTTCAGTCCGTTGCTTTCATCGCTGCCATCCTTATTGAAACTAGACGTACGCGCGACGGCTTCGGGCGCCTGGATTGAGAGCTCATTTCGTTTCGCTGTCAGCGAGATCGCAGCGGGGCGCGTCGGCTCGACAGCGGTTATCGCCAAGCTCTCCGAATTGTTATTCGTCGAAGCCGTCAGCCAGCATGTCGCCAGCCTCCCGGCCGAGCGGCGCGGGTGGCTGGCGGGGTTACGAGACCCCCACATCGGGCGGGCACTCGCGTTGCTCCATGCTCGTCCAACCGAGGGCTGGACGGCAGAAGCACTGGCGCTTGAAGTGGGCATGTCGCGCTCGGCATTCGCCGAGCGATTTACGGCATTGGTCGGACAACCGCCCATGCAGTACCTGACGCTCTGGCGTATGCACGTGGCGGCGCAACAGTTGCGCGAAGGCCGCGGGAATGTGGCGCAAATCGGCTTTGCCGTGGGCTACGAATCCGAAGCCGCGTTCAGTCGCGCGTTCAAACGCCAGTTCGGCACATCACCTGGCACCTGGCGCAGACAATCGGGTACCTCGACCGGTTGAATCCACAGCCCCGTCAACGAGCCTCTTCTATAGGGACTGCTATAGTCAGCCAGACCGGCTCAAATCGGCAGTCGCTGGTAAAAACAAACTACTCAGGAGTTCCGTCATGCGAATCGTAGCGGCCTCTGTGTGCACACTTCTGTTATCCCTGGCATTACCTGCGTTGTCCTTTGCCGGTTCAAATTGCGGTGATTCGGGCAGTGCAAGTGACGCCAGAAACTGTGTAAAAAACAACAACGATCAAAAAGGGAAAGGCAATTGCAATAACAATGGCAATTGCGATAAAGCCAAGGACAAGGCCAAAAACAAAGCTGATGATGATCACTCGGTCGAATGCAGAGAGATCAATAACCTTGTGCTGCGCCGTGAATGTCTTGATAGACGTAGAAATTGATCCACGCTGAAGGAACCCTCTATGTTCAGGTTTCGCTCGTTGATTGCAACTGTTGCCTGTTGTGCGCTGGTCTCCGGCTCTGCTACTGCATGGGCTGATCCTGGTAATGGGAAAGGCCAGGGAAACGCAAAGGGAAATCCTCAAAACACTCAAGACCATGGCAACCAAAAAGGTCATGGAAACAAAGGCAACAATTCCGGGGGCAGCGATTGGGACAATGGTCCAAGCATTAATCGCAGCAGCATTCTCGGGATTGTTGGCGGTTATCCGGACTACTGGAGCCCTGGGCCAGCGTTGCCACCGGGCATTCAAAAAAACCTGGCGAGAGGCAAACCACTTCCTCCGGGCATCGCCAAAAAACTCGATGGCCGGCTGATCGGCAGACTGCCGCACTATGAGGGGTACGAATGGCAGCAAGCGGGTACGGACTTGATACTGGTCGCGCTGGCAACGGGGCTTATTTATGAAGTCTTGAATGGTGCTTTTGATTAAAGCTTGAGCAGTAAGCGCTGTTGGCATGACCTTGCCAGTATTCGTTTTAGCGCGCCTTCTGGCGCGCACGCCTGTTTGGCCAGTACACCGTGCATCCCGTCTGTCGCAAGACTTGAACTGCCAAGGGGATAACGCGTCATAAAGTGCGCGATATCAACCTTATGGAAGCAATCATGCTTTTAAAAAACAAGAGTCTTGTTGCTGTAATGTCATGCGCCATGATGCTTGCAGCCGCCCCGTTACTCCCTGCTAACCTGTCCATGATGAACTCCGCCTATGCGAAAGACGGTGGTGGTGGTGGTGGTGGTGGTGGTGGTAATGGCGGTGGTCACGGCGGTGGAAATGGTAGTGGAAACGGTGGTGGCCATGGCGGCGGTGTTGGGAGCGGTCACAGCGGTTCAGATCACGCCGGCAACTCCAACAGTAATGGCCACGGCAATGGACTGAGCAGCGATCATGCCGGCAGGTCTGTTCGCGACCATGGCATAAGCGGGAACCACTATGGCAATGATCGCAATGGTGATCGCGCTCATGGTTCAACCACTTCAGGTATCGCCCACTCCAAAGATACTCGCGGTGTTGCTAAAGCCACCGCTGTTTCGAGATCCACCCCTGGGGATCACAACGCCAAAGGATTGAGTAACGCTGCGACGTCGGGATCGAAACATTCGTTTTGAGTCAGTGGCTGGTGAGCGCTCAAGATACTGTTGACTGAACGATCGACAGGTTCAGCTCACACCTGACTTTGCACGAGCGTCCTGCAGAGAAAACACGCGACACCTTTCGACTTTCTCAAAGGTGTCGTGATTTGAACCAGAGGGCCGGTCCAGACGACCCTCTATCGGCTGTGGATTTCACCGATTGAATCCACACCCCAAAGCCGCCATACAGAAGCCGAAACTGATCTGTTTTTTACGGCGGCCTTCACAATCCACATCACACGTTCGATTGCAGCGCCGGGCCAAGAGCGGCAGCCGCTGTTAAATTGCTGCGCGCCCAATTCAAGGGCCGGAAAGTCCCCGTGCTTACAGGGCAAAGTGTTTATGTTTTGGCACGCTTCGAGGGCTTGATGCGTTTGACGGTATCCCCCCAGGGGGGATAGGATGCCGCCGTAATTCATTGAGGCCAGAGGCTCAAGTCATGAGTGAGCACGGACACAACCATTCCCACACCCACCAAAGTCATGAAGCGATTGTCAAACGCCTCAAGCGCGCAGATGGCCATCTACGCGGCATCATCACCATGATCGAAGAGGGCCGTGATTGCGTGGACATCGCTCAGCAACTGCATGCGGTCGAAAAAGCGGTGTGCCAAGCCAAGCGCACGCTCATCCAGGATCATATTGATCACTGTCTGGAAGACACCGTCTCGGCGTTGAACAATGGCGAGCGCGCACCACTGGACGCGTTCAAACAAATCACCAAGTACCTCTAGGCCAGACATGCCCAACTTCGCTGAACTGCTGCAACAGGGTGGGACTCACGCCTGGCTGTACTTCCCGAGCGCAATTTTACTTGGGGCCTTGCATGGCCTGGAACCGGGTCATTCAAAAACCATGATGGCGGCCTTCATCGTGGCCATTCGTGGCTCGGTCAAACAGGCGGTTTTGTTGGGTTTGGCCGCGACGCTGTCGCACACGGCAGTGGTGTGGCTGGTCGCCATCGGGGGCATGTATTTGGGTAAAGGCCTGGATGCTCAAACCACGGAGCCTTACTTCCAGCTGGCGTCCTCGGTATTGATCATCGTGATTGCGCTTTGGATGCTGTGGCGCACCTGGCGCGGTGAACAAATGTTCAAGTTCGAGCAAGGTGACAATCATCACCACGGCGAACATGGCCATGGCCATCATGATGAGACCCACCGCATCGACACTGGCCATGGCCGAATCGAACTGTCGATCTTTGAAGAAGGCATGCCACCGCATTGGCGCCTGAAGGTATTGAGCGGTCATGCCTGGAGAGCCTCAGATGTTCGCCTGATGACGACCCGTCCAGACGGCAGCACTCAATCGTTCTCTTTCGTCGAGCGCGAGGGTTTCCTGGAGTCGGCCGTCGATATCCCGGAGCCGCATGAGTTCAGTGCTCGCTTGAGTCTTGGGCATGCGGGCCACTCCCATGATTACGATCTCGAGTATCAGGAACATAATCACGGGCACGAGCATTCGGAGCTGGAAGGTCTGGAGTTGTCGATTGATGGCTATCAGGACGCACACGAACGAGCGCACGCCAATGATATCCGCAAACGCTTCACCCACCGCGAGGTCACCACGGGGCAGATCGTCATGTTCGGTCTGACTGGCGGTCTGATTCCATGTCCTGCGGCGATTACCGTCTTGCTGCTCTGTCTTCAGGTTAAAGAGGTCGCGCTAGGGGGCATGCTGGTTCTGTGCTTCAGCATCGGCCTGGCGATCACTTTGGTGACGGTGGGCGCTGCTGCGGCCATTGGCGCTAAGCAAGCGTCCAATCGCTGGCCCTGGCTGGGCGCCGTTGCTCGTCGCGCGCCATACCTGTCCAGCGTATTGATCATCGGTGTTGGCCTCTACGTGGGCTTTCATGGTTGGATCGGCCTGAATGCGTAAATAGACCATCTCAGGCGATGCTGCCTGCATGGCTCATTAGGCGAGGATGATCTGGCGGGCCCGAAGCCCGCCAATTTTGGTCAACCCGTTCAAGCTCTCTAGCGCAGCAAATGCACTGCCAAACCGGCAAGCGCACAGACCATCAACACCTGAATGACACCGCGTTTGAAGCGGAACAAGGCCACCGCCGCCGCAATGGCGATCAGTGCAGAGGGCCAGTCCAGGTTGCCGCTGAAGCCCTTCGGCCAAAGCACGTGATAGCCGAAGAAACACGCCAGATTGAGGATCACTCCAACCACCGCCGCCGTAATGGCGGTGAGCGGTGCCGTGAACTTGAGTTCGTTGTGAGTCGACTCTACCAGCGGGCCGCCCGCGAGGATGAACAAGAACGAAGGCAGGAAGGTGAACCATGTCACCAGGGACGCCGCGACAGCGCCAGCCAGAAACACCTGATCAGCTCCGAAGACTTGCGAGACATAGGCGCCGACAAACCCCACGAAAGCCACCACCATGATCAGTGGTCCAGGCGTGGTTTCCCCCAGCGCCAGGCCGTCGATCATCTGAGTCGGGGTTAGCCAGCCATAGTGACCGACCGCACCTTGGTAGACATAAGGCAGCACCGCGTAGGCGCCACCAAAGGTCAGCAATGCGGCTTTGGTAAAGAACCAGCTCATCTGGGTCAAGGTGCCTCCCCAACCAAAGAGAGCGGTCAAAATCCCCATCGGCAACGCCCATAACGCCGCGCCGATGAGTGCGAGGGAGGCGAGTCTCAACCCGCTAAATCGGGCATGTTCAGGGGGCGGCGTGTCGTCATCGATCAAGGCTGGGCCAAAGGACTTTTTGGCGGCGCTGTGGCCCCCGACCCTGAATTTCTCGGGTGCCAGGCGTCCGCCGACATAACCGACCAATGCCGCGCCCAGTACGATCAACGGGAATGGAACATTGAAGGCGAAGATCGCCGTAAATGAGGCCGCAGCAATCACCCACAGCCAATTGTTCTTCAGCGCCCGAGTGCCGATCCTGTGTGCCGCCTGCACGACAATCGCTGTCACCGCAGGCTTGATTCCATAGAAGAGTCCGGCGACCACGGATACTTCACCGAAGGCGATGTACATCCACGACAGGGCGATCAGAATGAACAGCGAGGGCAGCACAAACAGTGCACCCGCAATGACGCCGCCCCATGTTCGATGCATCAACCAGCCGATATAAGTCGCTAGCTGCTGAGCTTCCGGCCCCGGGAGCAACATGCAGTAGTTGAGGGCATGCAGAAATCTGCGCTCGGATATCCAGCGCCGTCGTTCTACCAGCTCCTGGTGCATGATCGAAATTTGTCCCGCAGGCCCGCCGAAGCTTATGAACCCCAGCTTCAGCCAGAACCAGAACGCCTCACGCAGACTGATCGCTTGCGGCCTGGACAGCTCCTCGTCAACGGCCAACGCGCGAGCCTTGCTCATAAATGTGTTCCTCTTGTTTTTTGAAAGACTCGCAACGGATCTCGCGCCATTCCGGGCGACCTCGCACATCAGTGTAGAAACGTTGTTCTGGACAACCTGTAGCAAATAACTCGCTGTCCGTCCCATAGTTGGCATTAAAGCGAATAAAACTATTGAAAAAAACTTCTATTAGCTTTAAACGAGAAGCTCACCGGCACATTGCCAGTAATCAGCATGTGAGTTTCGCCAGTTTTTGGCTCAGGGAGCACTGATGAGTTTTCGTCCATTGACCGACTCCCCGCGGCAATCGACCGATTGCGACGCTGTCGCACCTTCACTGAATGAACAACCCGATACTGTCGGCATGACCTGTGCTGACAATGAAGACACGATCGCCCAATTATTGGACTCAGCTCGTCACTGGGCCCACACCACCGCGTGGGGGGTTTACCGCGCCGGTGAACAAATGCATTTAGTCGGGCAGGGCGACCCTCGGGTGCAATGGCCATCAAGCATTGCAAACGAAGCGTTTGAAGCCTTTTGCCTGACCATGGGCTTGCACCGCTGGCCGACCGGCAAAGGCGAAAGTGTGCTGGGCTGGCTACTCGCGCCAGTCGATGATGCCGCGCAGCCAGCGCTCGCCGAGTTTGCCCGGCGCCTGGGGATTCAGGTACAGACCAATACCCTTGCCCGTGCGCAGATTACTCAGCGCGTACTGTATGAAATTACCTACCTGGCCAGTTCGACCCGCGACCGGTCAGTGTTTCTGGTGGGGGTTCACCGGCTGCTGGCCAGCCTGATCGACGCCGAGAACTTCTATCTCGCGCTGTATGACCCGCACAGCGGCAAGATTGACTACCCGTATTACGTCGACATCATCGACGTTGATGCCCTGGAGTCGGAAAACTACGAATACCTGGACCCTTCGCACCTGTCGCTGACCGGCCAGGTGTTGACCTCCGGACAGCCGTTGCTGATCGACGCCGCCGGCATTCTCGCGGCTCAGGCCCAGGGCCGATTCTACTGCGTGGGTGATCGTCCAGAGTTTTGGATGGGCGCGCCGTTGAAAAATGCTTCGGATGACGTGTTTGGCATGCTTGCCATGCAGGTCTACGACGTTTCTCGTACCTACAGCGCTGAAGACCGCGCGCTGTTCCTGGTGGTAGCCCGCCACGTGGCCATGGCGCTGGACCGGATCCTCCACCGAGAGGACCTGGAAGCGACGGTGATGCGCCGCACCCTGGAGCTGTCGGCACTCAACGATGCCTTGAGGCAGGAAGTGGCGGACCGCGAGCGTGCCGAACATCTGCAGAGCGCGCTGTTCCAGATTGCTGAGCTGTCGAGCCAGCCCGGCGACATGGCTGAGCTGTTTCAAACATTGCATGGCATCGTCGGTGATCTGCTGTTCGCGCAAAACTTCTACATCGCGCTGTTCGACGACGCGACCACTGAAGTGACCTTTCCCTATTATGTCGATGAGCGACAGACGACCCGCCCGGCGGCCCGGCGTGGGCGCCGGGGCTTGACCGAGTACGTGATCCGTCAGCGTCGACCTTGCCTGATTGATGCCGGCGAGGCCGAACGATTGGCTGCGCGCGGTGAAATAGAACTCGCCGATGAGTATGTCCGGTCCTATTCCTGGCTAGGCATCCCCTTGTTTGATGGCGATGCGGTGCGCGGCGTGCTGGCGGTGCAAAGCTATACCTCGCAGGTCTGGTACACCCTGCGCGACCAGGAACTGCTGACGTTCGTGTCGCGCCACATTGACACCGCGTTGTCGCGACGCACAGCCGCCGAAGCGATCCATGCCGCCAACCTCAAGCTCGAAGCCCGGGTACAGAACCGCACCCGCGAGCTCGATCACGCCAACGCCAAATTGCAACACGAAAACTCCCACGATGCGCTGACCGGCCTGCCGAATCGCACCTACCTGCAACAGCGCCTCGGTCTGGCCTGGTCGCAGTTCGGCAGCGAAGGCGGGCACCTGGCGGTGATGTTCATCGACCTCGACCGTTTCAAGATGGTCAACGACAGCCTCGGCCACCATTTCGGCGACCTGCTGTTGATGCAGGCCGCCCAGCGGTTACGCGGTTGCCTGCGCGAAACCGACATGCTGGCTCGCCTGGGGGGCGATGAGTTTTCGGTGCTGGCTCCCGCAGCGCCGCTGGAGGTGGTGATCGAAATCGCCGAACGGATCCTGGTGGCGTTTGACCTGCCGTTTTTCATCAATGGCCATGAAGTTTTTTCGTCGTGCAGTATTGGCATTGTCAGTGCCGACGGCCAATTCCATCACGAGCCGGCCGACCTGCTGCGCGACGCCGATGCGGCGATGTACCGGGTCAAAAGCGCCGGGCGCGACAGCTACGCAGTGTTCAACCAGGAAGTGCGCCGTGAAGTCTCGGACCAGGTTGAGCGGGAAGGGGCCTTGCGCAATGCGCTCAAACGTACAGACGAACTGCTGCCGTATTTCCAGCCGATTGTCAGCGTCGAAACCGGCGAACTGTTGGCCCTTGAAGCGCTGATCCGCTGGCATCAGCCGGGCGGCCGGGTGATCGCGCCGGGCGAGTTTTTGCCGGATGTCGAGGGGTTGCGCCTGATCGGTCGACTGGACCTGTACATGCTCACCAGCATTGCAGTAATCCTCGCACAGCCCGAGCACGCCAATTGGCCTGCGGTGCACGTCAATTGCTCCAGCTACAGCATGACGCGCCCGGAATTTGCCAGTGAAGTGCTTGCCCTGTTGGCCCGGTGCGGGGTCGCGCCGTCGCGGATCTGCCTGGAGTTGACCGAAGGTGCTCTGGTCGCAGAGCCAGCCATTGCCCGACTGACCATGCAGCAACTGGCCGACAACGGCATGTCGGTGGTGCTCGATGACTTCGGTGCAGGGTTTTCATCCCTGAGCTATGTGCATCAATACCGTTTCAGCGGCCTGAAGATCGACAAGTCGTTCATCCTCGAACTGACCACCAGTGCCCGCAGTCGCGCCATCGTGCGGGCGATTGTGCGCATGGCCGAATCGCTGGACCTGAGTGTGGTGGCCGAAGGTGTCGAGGACAAAGCGACCCTGGACTTGCTGCGCGAAATCGGCGCTGAGCAGGCCCAGGGTTACTACTTTGCCAAGCCGATGGGGTTGGAGGCGTTGTTGGCGAGTTCGCTGCTTGATCAACGCTGAGCGCCTCGCTTACGCCGACGTTTGATCCTCCTTTCTCCCAGCCCCGCCAGTATCTTTGGACTGTCGGGCACTGCGCCGCAGTTCTTGCGGCGTGCGCCCTACGACTCGCACGAAACTGCGCAGCATGTGATCGGCATCGCCGAAGCCGAAGCACCTGGCGATCTCCTCGAAGGTTTGGTGTCCGTCCTCGACCAGTGGCCGCGCTGACTCGATACGCAGGCGCTCGATCGCTTTCGCCGGAGTCACTCCGATAGCCGCTGCGAATACGCGACCAAACTGGCGCACGCTCATATGGGTGACGTCGGCCAGTCGTTCAACGGACAGATCGTCACGCAGATGATCGCGCGCGTAGCTCAGCACCGTGCGGATGCGATCCGAGCCCGGGTCGAAATCCAGCAGCGAAGAGAACTGGTATTGACCCCCCGGTCGCCGGTAGTAAACCACCAGCATGCGCGCGACGGAACGCGACACCTCTTTGCCCAGGTCTTGTTCGATCATGGCCAGGGCCATGTCGATGCCCGCCGACATGCCGGCGGACGTCCAGACATTCCCGTCTTCGGTCCAGATTCGATCGCCGTCCACGCGCAGCAACGGATAGCGTGCTTGCAACTGCGGCGCATAGTTCCAATGCGTGGTCGCGACGCGACCGTCGAGCAGGCCGCTCTCGGCGAGCAGGAAGGCGCCGGTACAGACACTGGCCGTGCGGCGAGAGCGCGGGGACATGTCCCGTATCGCAGCCGCCATCGGCATCATCCGGTCATCGATTGGGGCTGTTGGTGCGCCGACGATGATGAGCGTGTCGAGGCGCTCGACAACCTGCATGGTTTCAGTCGCCACTTGCAGTCCGCTCGACGCGTGGATCAACCCGCCCTCCAGTGACGCGACCGTGAATCGATAGCTCGAAGGGCGCGCGCGATTGGCGTTGGTGAAGGCTTCGAGCGGGCCGCTCAGATCCAGCAATACGAAGCCTGGGTAGACCAGGAAACACATGTGACGCTGCATGAACGGAACGCCCAAAGTCTGAATGGGGGAAGCCATAGTACGCGCGTGCTGTCTGGAAGGTCACGAAGGAGTAGCGAGCCCATCCGCCTCCTGCAAGGTGGCTGCGCGTGTCGGCCGAAATCCAGGGATAAATGTCCATTTCGTGCCGTCTTCTCGCCGTACCGTAAATGCACCCCCACCCTTGAGGACGTGCAAATGACCTTCAACAGAACTACCCCCGGAAAAATGATCGCCTGCGCCACCTTGCTCGCGGCGTTCCTGATTGCACCGGGCATTGGCGCCGCCGCCGAGGACCCGTATGCCGACCCGGTCAAACCCGCGCTCCCAGCCTCCACCTTTGAGTGGGATTCCAGCCGAACCGCGCTGGTCGTGATCGACCCGCAGATCGATTTCATGAGTCCAGAGGGCGCGGGCTGGTCAGTCTTCGGTCAGAGCGTTACCGAGCAAAATCTGGTTCCGCATCTGAGCAAGCTGTTCACGGCGTTCAAAAAGGCCGGAGCGACGGTCGCTATCTCGCCGCACTACTACTATCCCCACGATCATAAATGGGAGTTCGAGGCGCCAGCGGAAACCGTTCAGCACAAGCTGGGGCTCTTCGATCGCAAGGGCGCCTTGACACTTGATGGCTTCCGTAACTCGGGCGCCGACTTCATGCAGGAGTTCAAACCCTTCATCGAAGACGGCAAGACCATCGTCGCCTCACCGCACAAGTTGTATGGCCCTCAAAGCAACGACCTGATGCTGCAACTGCGCAAGAAACGGATCGACAAAATCGTCCTCGTGGGCATGGCCTCCAATCTGTGCGTCGAATCGCACCTTCGCGAGTTCCTGGAGCGTGGCTTCGAAGTGGTTGTCGTCCGCGACGCCGTCGCCGGTCCGAAGCTGCCTGACGGCGATGGATACGGTAGCGCGCTGGTCAACTTCCGCTACATCGCCAATGACGTGATGACGACCGACGAAGTGGTGAAAAAACTCGAAGGGCAGTGATCCAGGGTATGTGCCATCTCCTGACCAGAGACGGGGGCCTTGTGGCTCCCGTCTCTGCTGACTGACGCGGAGTACCAAATGAGCAATAACAAAAACAATGGGCCTGCTAGCCCGGACCGGCGAGATTTTATCGTTCTTGGCTTGAGTGCCGCCGCACTGGCGGCGTTTTCTTCGGCGCCTTGCCTTGCAATTTCGTCCGTCAACTCTCCTGACATCAACAGTGGAAGCATGATCATGAGCAAAGTGACTACCCAAGATGGCGTTGACATTTTCTACAAGGATTGGGGGCCGAAGAACGCCCAGCCCATCGTGTTTCACCATGGGTGGCCGCTCAGCAGTGATGATTGGGACAGTCAGGCGCTGTTCTTCGTTGGCTTGGGTTATCGCGTCATCGCACATGATCGGCGCGGCCACGGCAGGTCCTCTCAAGTGAGCGGCGGCCACGACATGGACCACTACGCTGCAGACGTCGCGGCGTTGGTTCAGAACCTGGATCTACGCAACGCTGTGCATATCGGTCACTCGACCGGAGGCGGGGAGGCGACGCGCTATGTCGCCAGGTATGGCCAGGTGCAGAAACGCGTGGCCAAACTGATTTTGATTGGTGCGGTACCGCCTGTCATGGTCAAAACCCCGACCAACCCAGGCGGTCTTCCCATCGGGGTGTTCAATGACATGCGCAAGCAACTGGCAGCCAACAGGTCTCAGTTCTATCTGGATGTCGCCAGTGGCCCGTTCTACGGTTTCAACCGCCCGGGTGCCGCTGTTTCGCCGGGCATGATCCAGAACTGGTGGCGCCAAGGCATGGCCGGCGCGGCAAATGCCCATTACGAGTGCATCAAGGCCTTCTCTGAAACCGACTTCACGGATGACCTGCGGGCGATCACCGTGCCAACCTTGGTCATGCACGGTGACGACGACCAGATCGTTCCCATTGCTGACTCGGCGCTGCTGTCGAGCAAACTGCTGAAAAATGGGTCGCTGAAGGTGTATGAGAAGTTCCCCCACGGAATGTGCTCGACGCACGCCGATGTGGTCAATCAAGAGCTGCTGAAGTTCATTCGCGGCTGATCGGGGCAAGCCATGGTCCTGCTGCTCGCAGGGCCATGGCTGACCGCATTGTTCGCCCGATGTCCAACCAAACAACGGGATTTAACGTTTTATCAAGGAAATCTTGGTTCCTTCAATACTGACGCCAGCCATCAAGCCTTGCTGGTCGATGATGAACGCGTACGCGTCATCTTTGAGCGTCGAGCTGGAAAGGTTTTTCGCAACCCCTTCATCAACCACCACTACCGTGGGTCCTACACCGATTTCCCAACCTTTGGTTTCAGCGACATATTTCACCGCTTTGTCGGTCATCAGAAACAGCACGTAGCCATACGACTGGGCGCCAGCCTGTAGCCCCCATGACCCACTGACAGAGTTGTAATAGTTATCTACTTTCGTGCCCTTCATTAACACGCCTTCGCCATAGCTGCCGCCGAAGACAAGGCCTGCCTTGATGATTTTCGGGAAGACCAAAATCGCCTTGGCCTTGTGCGAGAGGGTTTCGGCAGCGGGAGTTGATTTGTAGAGAAGTTGCAACGCTTGCCGAGAGTCGGCATTCAGGTCCTCGGCGGTGGCCGCACCGGCAGTGTTCAGGAGACTCGCCGATGCCAATGAGGCTGCCGCGAGGAAGAGCGATAGGAAGAACCGCGTTGATTGAGTCATTTGCGTACTCCGATAAGGGAGCATTGGACGCGAGCAGCAGTCAGCGCCTGCCTCAGACAGGAACCGAAACCACTGGAGTATCCGGCGCACCCTGAAATATGTGGATTGCAAGCGTCGCTCTTGATTGCAGGGGACAAGGCCACTGATCGGTTGCGATGCCATCAATGGTTGTGACCACTGTGTCAGTGTAGGGTTCGCTGTCAGATTTGCTACTGGCCGATATCGACCTAGGCAACCTCCGATACTCTGCGCATGCTTGGCCGACACCTTGGGAAATTCCCTACAAGAAAGAGGGCTGTTTCCTACGGCGAGTGCTCACTTTTTTAACCAGTATTCAGCGCTGATCAAGACTGGAAGAGTGACCGACCAAACATGAAATACCCGAGGGTGCTGGTACTGGATGACTACGCATTTACGCGCAACATCCATGTGATGATGCTCCGGCGCTTGGGCGTAACAGATATCCTTCAAGCAACGGATGTCCGGCAGGCACTGCTCGAGTTAGAGGCCTCAGGTGGGGTTGACATCGTATTGTGTGACTTGGCTGGCAGAGACCTTAATCATCTGGAGTTTCTCCAACAGGCGGCGAGAACAGGAATGGTCCGGGCCGTAGCGCTCTGCGGCACCTTGCAGCCAACCGTGAGCCGGGCACTTGAGAGAACGGCGCTTTTAGTCGGCCTTGAGCTGCTGGGGATAATGAGCCAACCCATGCAGATGCGCCCCTTGCATCGGATAATCCAGCAATACCGGCAACGCTGGGGGGTATCGAAGGTAGAGCCCGAAATAGCGAAACTAATACCTAGCGCCTACGATATTCGCAGGGGATTGGCGCAAGGTGAGTTTCAGGTCTGGTATCAACCCAAACTCACTTTGCGCGAAGACACCTTTACTGGCGTCGAGGCACTGGTCCGTTGGGATCACCCGACTCGGGGGTTGTTGTTGCCTCGCGACTTTCTGGCTGAAGTGTTGGCGCACAACCTGATTGGTGAAATGTTCGAGCACGTGCTGGAGCAGGGCTTGACTTTTCTAAGCGACATGCGCAAGCAAAACATGAATGTCGAGATCGCTTTCAATCTGCATGCCTCGCAGATGGCCTCGGATGATTTGGCGGATGACATACAATGCGCGCTAAAGCGACATGAACTCTCAGGCTCGTCATTGATTTTCGAGGTGGCGGAAAGCGGTCTGCTTGATCTCGATCCCAAGGCGCGGGACAACTTGTTGCGCCTGCGTATGCTCGGATGTGGCCTGGCCATCGATGATTTTGGTTTGGGGGCTTCTTCACTGCAACTGCTCTGTCACCTGCCTTTCAGCCAGATAAAACTTGATAAGAAGTTTGTAAATGCACTCCATCATCCTTTCAGTAAAACCATGGTAACCAGCACTCTGGCGCTGGCTCAATCGCTGAATATGAGCCTGGTCATTGAAGGCATCGGCAGCAAATGGGTACGAGACTCATTAGTGCAAATGGGGTGTGAAGAAGGGCAGGGTTTTTTTCTGGGACGGCCGATGTGCGCCAAGGTTCTTCGGACCTGGCTGCGCCAAAGACCCCAGTAACAGATTTGTAACAGAAACTAATGATAGCCTTGCACCTGCCGATCAGAAGGATGTAATGAAACTGTCTGTTGGCTTGGAGGAGGGGTTAACATCATCAATTGCGCCGTGGTTATAGTGGGAGCCAACAAGGACTAACATGTTAAAAGTAATCGTTGTAGATGATCATCCTTTTATACGTTCGTCAGTCAAAATGCTTCTGGCGCATGAAGGTTTTGAAGTCGTCGCGGAAACTGATAATGGCGCCGATGCCGTTCAACTGGTCATTGCTCATGAGCCCGACCTGGTTGTGCTGGACATCACCATTCCGAAGCTTGACGGCCTGGAAGTTATTCGACGTATTCGAGCGTTGGAGGTCCGCACAAAGATTCTGGTATTGACTTCTTTGGCTGCAAAATTTTATTCCATGCGGTGCATGAGTGCCGGTGCGGCGGGCTACATCTCCAAAACCGATGGTCTTGATGAGCTGATCAGGGGTGTCAAAGTCATCATGTCCGGTTATAGCTATTTTCCGGATATACAAGCCCTTTCTGTTCGCCGCAGCGATGGAAGCGCAACCGATGAGGAGTTGATTAGTACGCTCTCGAACAGAGAGCTGGCGATTCTCAAACAACTGGCGAATGGGCTCAGCAATAAAGAAATTGGTGACATCATGCTCTTGAGTAACAAGACCGTCAGCACTTACAAGGCGCGGTTGATCGAGAAGCTTAATGTCACGTCCGTTGTTTATCTGGCAGATTTTGCCAAACGCAACGATCTGCTTTAAATGGTGAAGTCTCTTTCATACTGTCTGTCGCTGGTCGTGCTTGTAATCACGGCCAATTTCACCTCTCCAGTAGAAGCACAACCCAGCACGCTGAGCGTGTTGGGTCGTTCCAGTGTCAACGGTGCTTATCACGTAACACTCGACGGGAGAGATTGGCGTTGGTTGCGCTCAAAGGCCGTATTGGTATTGGGGGCCTCGGCTCCCGATTACGCGGCGTTCGATATGACGATCAATAATGATCAGATGGAAGGGATGACGGTTGACTATGCGCAGTTGATTGCCGAGCTCCTGGGGGTCAAGGTTGAGATTCGCCGGTATGACAGTCGCGGCGAAGTGCTGGACGCGGTCAGAAAAGGAGAAGTGGATTTTGTCGGGACGGCCAATGAGTTCGAGACGCAGTCTCCGAACATTGTGCTCAGCCATCCCTATTCCAACGACAAGCCCACATTGGTCACCCGCAAGGGCGACAGCAGTGATTTGCCGGTAGACCTGAACGGCAAGACCATTGCCATGCTTTACCACTACCTGTCGCCTGATTCCGTCCGCGCTTTTTACCCTAAAGCCACCTTGCAGCTTTATCCCTCCATGCTGGGTGCCATTGGTGCTGTAGCGTTTGGCCAGGCGGATGTTTATCTCGGTGATTCTGTTAGCGCCAATTACCTGATCAATAATAATTTTTTAAATAATGTCGAGTTAGCGGACTTCTCCCGCATGGAAGTTCGCGACTTCAGCTTTGCCATGAATAGCGCAAACCAACCCCTGATTCGTGTCGTCAATGCAGCCGTAGACGCGATTCCAGCGAGTGCACACATGGAAATCATGAACCGTTGGGGGGCGGGCGGGGAGAGCATGCCAGGCAAGCGGCGTCTGAATTTCAGTAGCAGTGAGCAGCGATGGCTGGATGAGCACCCCAGTGTTCGGGTCAATGTCGTGGGGGGGTATCCGCCTTTGTCATTTTTTAACAAGAATGGCGACTACGCAGGTATTGCCCATGATGTGTTGAGCAAAGTATCGCTGCGCACAGGGTTGAAATTTGATATTCGGGTAATGCCGTCGGTTGCTGCGATGGTGGAAAATGTTGGCAAAAATGATTCCGAAATTATAGCCGCGCTCACTCCGAGTTCGGAGCGCGAGCGTGCCTTGCATTTCACACGACCTTACTTGTCTTCGCCCTATGTGCTGATTGCCAAAGCGAACACCGACATTTCATTTGCGCCCGAAAAACTCGCTGGCAAACGCTTGGCGCTGGCTCGCAGTACGGGCATGCACGAATGGCTGGCGGCCAACTTTCCCAAGATCCTGCTCGTCGATGCTGACAACTCTGAACATGCTATGAGTCTGGTCCTGCATGGTGAAGCGGATGCAATGGTTGGTCCGCTGATCATCAGCAATTACACGGTAAATCATCATTTTGACGGGCAGTTACGAGTCGTCAGCACCATCGGTAACGACTTTGCGCGCATGGCCTTCGCGACAAGCCGCGGGGCATTGGAGCTCCATTCCATTCTCGACAAGGCGTTGCTGAGCATTCCACCCGAGGAAATGGATGAAGTAACGAATCGCTGGCGTAACGATGTGTTGATCGAAGACAGCTATTGGACGCGTAACAGAACGCTCTTCATCCAGGCTATTGGTGGCGTGTTGGTGTTGTTGGCGCTGGCGCTGATATGGATCGCCTATATGAAGGTGGCGTTGCGCAGGCGCGATGAGGCTGAGCGGGCACTCAACGAGCAACTGGAATTTATGCGGGTCTTGATTGATGGAACACCCCATCCGATCTACATCCGGGACCGCAATGGGGTTTTGTTGATTTGTAATTCCAGTTACCTCAATGCCTTTAGGGTCGAGCGCGAGGATGTGGTTGGAAAGACCAAAGTGAAGTTGCTCTGCCCTGAGGACGCAAGGAGTTACGAGGAGGAGTTTCAGCGGATCATCAGCAGGGGCTCGCCGATGGTTCGAGACCGTGAAATAACGATGCTGGATGGCCGTAAACTGGAGATTTATCACTGGATGCTGCCTTATCGCGACAGTAATGGCGAAGTAGGTGGGGTGATTGCTGGATGGATTGACATCAGTGAACGCCAGGCACTTGTCGGGCAATTGCGTGAGGCGAAGGAGATCGCCGATGAGGCCAAGGAACATGCCGATGATGCCAATCGGGCCAAAAGTCTGTTTTTGGCGACGATGAGCCATGAAATCCGCACGCCTATGAATGCAATCATCGGCATGCTTGAGCTGGCGATGAAAAAGGCCGATCAAGGCGTAACGGACCGGTTTGCGATTGAAGTTGCGTCTGGCGCTGCTCGTGGCCTGCTGGATTTGATCGGCGATATTCTGGACATCGCCCGAATCGAGTCCGGGCGTTTGTCGCTGTCGCCAGAGAGGGCCAATTTGCGTGAGCTTCTGGAGTCGGTACTGCGGGTGTTCGAAGGTGTCGCCCGGCAAAAGCGTCTGAGCCTGCTACTGGATCTGGACTTCCAGATGCAGAGTGATGTGCTCATTGACCCTTTACGCTTCAAACAGATTGTTTCCAACCTGCTGAGTAACGCGATCAAGTTCACCCAGGACGGCCAGGTGCGATTGAGCATGCAGGCACGCCCCGCCAAAAATCCGCAGTTCATGGCCGTCGCCCTCGTCATTGAAGACACCGGTATCGGCATTTCGGAGGAGGATCAGCAGAGCTTGTTCAGCCCGTTTACCCAGGCAAGCAACAACACTCAATCCGGGCGCAGTGGTTCCGGGTTGGGGTTGGTGATCAGTCGGACGCTGTGCGAAATGATGGGTGGGCGTTTGCTCATGAGCAGCGTTTTCGGCAAGGGTACAAAGGTTGAAGTACTCATGAGTCTGCCAACGCTGGAACCACTGGCTGAACTGCCCGGGATGATGCCGCATGAAACTGCCGCGCAACATCAGGTGCTGAATGTGTTGGTGGTTGACGACTATCCTGCCAATCGACTTCTGGTGTCTCAGCAACTGAGCCACCTGGGACACCGGGTGAGTGATGCCGTAGACGGCAGGCTGGGTCTGCAAGCCTGGCGCAGTCAATGGTTCGATGTGGTGATCACCGACTGCAACATGCCGGTGATGAATGGCTATCAGTTGACTCAAGCCATTCGCGAAGAGGAACACACCAAAGGCCTCGCACCGTGTTTGATTCTGGGTTTTACCGCAAACGCCCAACAGGAAGAGCGGACCCGTTGCATCAAGGCGGGTATGGACGACTGCCTGTTCAAGCCTATCGGGCTGGAGGAGTTGAAGTCGTGCCTGGATGCCGTAGTGCCTGTTGTACGCAGTGAGGTGGAGACCTCGATTCAGCGCAGCAACGAGATTGACCTGACCAGTGTCGAGCAACTGACCAGGGGAGATAAAGCGTCGATCAATAGCCTGATTGATGATCTGTCCACCGCGAACGAAGAAGACATGGCGCGGCTGATCAAGTTGTTTACCCAACACGACCTGAATGCATTGTCTGACCTGGCTCACCGAGTGAAGGGGGGCGCGCGAATCATCAGGGCGCAACGACTGATCGAGTGCTGTGAACGTCTTGAAGAGGTTTGCAATGGCCGCGACACCTCTCAATTGGCTCAAGCGGTGGATGAGCTGCAACAAGAGATGGAGCAATTGGCCGAGAAGCTGAGCCTCTACGTGGCTTGAACGCAGAGGCCGAAAGGCCGGTTGTTTTGACCGGGCCGGAAATCAATCACGGCATAAACTGGGTTTATGCCGGATTCGCCAGGGAACACCAGAACACTACAAAGCCGTTAATTTCCTTGTATCGCCCCTAGTGCCCCTCGTTTTAACCAATAGAAGACTTCCTGCGATGCTCGCTCAGCGAAGCATGAATGGCCAAGTGTGCCTGATAGAAAAAACAGCCGCCCTTGCACGTCAACTTAATTAAAACTATCGCGGCCTAACATCAACTCTATCAAGCACCTCTCGTCGATGTTCAGTTACATCATCCTATTGTTGGAAATGTAAGGCGAAAGCCAACTACTTGTAGGAAATTTCCTAACAAAATCAGGTGGGCCAGTAGTGCGCCGAAATATGTTAGCGAGGTAATAACGCTAGGAAGTTTCCTACATTAAACACCAATGAACTTATCTACAGTCGCCCCATGGCCTCGGGTAGTTCATCTGTGGGCCCAAGCCCCCTCAGCAGGAAATGTAGCGTAATGAACAAAATATTCAGGTTGGTTTGGAATGCGGCACTCAATACTTGGGGTGTTGCTTCGGAACTTGCAACTGCCAAGACCAAATCCAATCGTTTAGGCGCCCCCCGCGACGCAACCACTGCCGCTGCGTCGAGCGTGGAACTGTTTATCGGGAGCGTTGCGGCCAGCGGCCACAAGAAGATCAATTCGGTAACTAAGCTTGCCGCTGCAGCATTGTTGTTTGGCGCCGGCTCCCTAAACGTTGCTTACGCAGGCAATACCTGTTTGATCAATGGCACATGGGTGACGGCGCCCACGGCCTCTGGGGACAATGCTCTCGCATGCGGCGAGAAAGCCAGCGCATCAGAGGTGGATGACCTGGCGCTGGGTAGTGGTGCGAACGCTAATGGCGCTATAGCGCCCGATGGGCACATAGGCGGCGCGATAGCCATCGGCAAGAACTCGAAGGCCCAAATGTACAACGCCATCGCGCTCGGGACCGGGGCGGCCGCCTACGGGACGGAAACTATGGCAATTGGTCAAGGCGCAACTTCGGGAGTGAGCGGTAACACCAGTATCGTGAAATCTTTGGCCTTGGGTTTCTCGGCTATTGCGTCTGAAGGTTATACGGTTGCCATTGGTTCAGGCACCAAAGCCACCGGCTACAGTGCTGTCAGTATCGGTAATGCTCCGATTGCTTCAGGTGCGAATGCGGTCGCGATAGGTACTTGGACCACTGCATCGGGCTTCAACAGCACGGGTATCGGTTATCTGGCGGTGGCGAATAATTCGAGGGCCACTGCGATAGGTGAATCAGCAAAAGCTTCCGGGGCCAGCGCCATCGCACTGGGTACTGGTGCTCGTGCCGAGGGCACAGCCAGCATCGGTATCGGCGATCTGAACGTAGTCACCGGCAATAAATCCGGTGCCATCGGGTCCGGAAGCTCTGTCAGTTTTAGCGGCGTATCCGGCAACAGCAGCTACAGCCTCGGCAACGGAAACGTTATCGCGAATAACAACACATTCGTGGTCGGCAATAACATCACCACCACGCAAGACAACAGCGTAGTGCTCGGCAACAACAGCACCGACAGAGCTGTCGTGGCCACGCCCACCGGCATCATCAACGGCACGACCTACAACTACGCGGGCGGGTCACCCACTGGCGTGGTGAGTGTGGGTTCGGTCAACGGCGAGCGCCAGATCATTAACCTGGCGGCTGGCCAGGTCAATTCCACCAGCACCGACGCCATCAATGGCAGCCAGCTGCATGCGACCAATCAGGCCATCGCCGCTGTCGACGCTGATGCGGTCAAGTATGACGACGGCACCCACAACGCTATTACTCTGGGTGGCACTACCTACGACAACAGCACTCACACCGGCGGCACCCGTATCACTAACGTGGCGGATGGCAAGGCGCCAAATGATGCGGTGAACTTCTCCCAATTGACCCAAACCAATAACAGCATCACCACCCTGGGTAATTCGCTGACCAACCTCTACGAGACCGGCACCAAGTACTTCCATGCCAACTCCACCGGTACCGACTCGGTAGCGTCAGGTCGGGATGCAGTGGCGATCGGCATGGGCGCGGTAGCGAGCCACGACGGCAGCGTCGCATTGGGCGCAGGCTCGGTAGCAGACGGCAGCACCTTGGGGCACAAGGCTTATCTGGTCTCAGGGACCGCAACAGGCGAAGTCAACATCGGCGACCGCCGCATCACTGGCCTCTCCGCCGGTGCAGACGATGCCGATGCGGTTAACGTCGAACAATTGAAAGCCGTCGCTGCGGGCGCCGCTGCCTCTGTGGCCGACGTGGTCAAATATGACGACAGTACCCATAACACCATTACCCTGGGTGGCAATACCTACGACAGCAGCACCCACACCGGTGGCACCACGATCACCAACGTGGCGAACGGTGTAGATGACAGCGATGCGGTGAACATGTCGCAGCTCAATCAAACCAATAACCAAGTGAGCAACAACACCACCAACATCACAAGCCTCAAAAATGACGCACTGCTGTGGGATACCAGCCTGGGGGCTTTCAGTGCCAGCCATGGCGGTGTCACCGTTAACAAGATCACCAACGTGGGTGCGGGAGATCTGAGCGCCAACTCCACGGATGCGGTCAACGGTTCGCAGTTGTATGCCTTGGGCCGACAGGTTACCGGCATCGATAATCGGGTAACGACTATCGAAAACAGCTTCAACACCATCAACAACGGTGGGGGCATCAAGTATTTCCGTGCCAACTCCTCGGGTGCTGATTCGGTGGCCAGTGGGGCCGAGTCGATTGCCATGGGGCCGAATGCCGTAGCGTCGGGCGCAGGCTCCGTGGCTTCGGGGAACGGTGCGAATGCGGCGGGCAATGGGGCTGTTGCCGTGGGCGAAGGCGCAAAGGCTTCTGCCAATGGCAGCGTTGCGTTGGGTAGCGGGGCCAGCGATGGCGGTCGTGGTGCTGAAAACTATACCGGCAAGTACTCCGGTGCCGACAACAAGACCGCAGGTACGGCCTCCATCGGCAACGCAGCAACGGGCGAAACTCGCACACTCAGCAACCTCGCGGACGGTAAGGAAGCCACCGATGCGGTTAACCTGCGTCAGCTCGATGGCGCTGTGGCCGAGTCCAAGAAGTACACCGATGACTCGATCAGCTCGATCAACAACTCCGTTGCGAATCAGGACAAACGGGTGACCGACGTCGACAACCGTGTGACCCAGGCGGTGACGAATGTCACTAACCTGCAAAAAGGCACTGACGGCATGTTCCAGGTCAACAACACGAGCAACCTGGCGAAACCGTCAGCGACAGGCGACGATTCGATGGCCGGTGGTGCGGGTGCCAAGGCATCAGGCAAGAACAGTTCGGCCGTCGGCACCAACGCTATTGCCGCGGGTAACAACTCGACGGCAATCGGCAATGGCTCCACTGCCAAGGCGGACAACTCGGTAGCGCTGGGTGCCAACTCGGTGGCTGATCGCGCCAACAGTGTTTCGGTAGGCGCTGCGGGCAGCGAGCGACAGATCACCCATGTGGCCGCCGGCACGGCGCCGACGGACGCGGTCAACCTTAGCCAGTTGAACAAGGGATTGGCTGACGCCACCAACAACGCCAATGCCTACACCAATTCGGTCTACAACTCGCTGAACAAAAATATCAAAGAGCTGGACAGCGACTTGAGTGCCGGTATCGCCGGTGCAATGGCCATGGCCGCACTGCCTCAGCCGTATACCGCTGGTGCAAGCATGACCTCCGGTTCCTTGGGCACCTATCGCGGGGAATCGGCGATGGCGTTGGGCGTGTCACGGATCTCCGATAACGGCCGGTGGGTCACCAAAATGCAAGCCACCACCAACACCCAACGCGACTTCGGCGCATCGGTGGGTGTGGGTTATCAGTGGTAACCCTTTCACGTTGATCCAGAGCCCGGCGCAGGCCGGGCTCCTTTCCCTATTTATCGTGTCGAGAATCTTATGCAAAAGCCCAATACATCACTGGTGAGCCTGTTTCTGAGCGCTTGCCTGGCCGCGACGCTGGCAGGTTGCGGTACCAATCGAAGCCATGTTGATGATCATGGCAAGTCCAGTGCCCCAGTGTTCCCGGCGCTCAAGGATGCCAGCCGTACCGAAGGCAGTTATGTGAGCGTGGAGAACTTGCGCAAGGTCGTGCCCGGCCTGACCAAGCCGCAGCTTTATGAACTGATTGGTTTGCCGCACTTCTCCGAAGCGATGTTCAACGTTCGCGAGTGGGACTACCTCTTCAAATTCCCACGGCCCGGTACCCGCGAGCCAATGGTTTGCCAGTACAAGGTGATGTTCGACGACAATAAAGTTGCGCAGTCGTATCTGTTCTTGCCGCCATCCTGTGCCCAGGTGCTGAACATCAATGCCGAGGAGGGCGCTGCTGCTCCTGTCTTCCAATAGCGTTGAATTTAACGCCATTGCCTGCTGAAACAGTGCTGCAAAAAAGAAGGCCCCTATGGGGCCTTCGTCGTTTCTGGCGTTTGCACGGGGTTCATGGGAGAGATGCAGGGGATAGACGCGACAGCAAATCTGCGCTGCTCATGGGGCTGGCATAAAAATATCCTTGCCCCCTTGAACAACCCAGATCAAGCAGCGTGTCTCGTTGCTCCAGGGTTTCGATCCCCTCGATGACAACTGACATGCCCAATGAGTCGCCCAGTGCGAGCGTGCTGCTGATAACTGCCTGGCAGCGTGGCTCGTGCAAGGTGCGCACGAACTCGCCATCCAGTTTGATTTCGTTGAACGGCAACTGGCACAAACGCTTCAAGGAGGAAAATCCGGCGCCAAAGTCATCAATGGACAGTTGGCAACCCATCATGCGAAGCCGAACCAGTGTTTCAAGGCTGGCCGCTGTAGCGTCCAAAAGCCCGCCCTCGGTCAACTCAAACGTCAGGCCATCGCCTGGCAGGTCGAAGTGATCCAGTATCGATTTGATCCGCTGCGTCAGTTGACCGCCCACCAGTTGAGACGTTTGCAGGTTGAAAGCGAAATTCAGGGCGATGTCTTTTTCGCGCAATTGTTTCTGCAGCGCCAAGGCCTGGTTCAACTGATCGAACAGTAACTCGTCCATCATCTCGCACCGCTCAAGCGTCGGCAGGAAGACCGCGGGCGATAAAATTCCCTTGATGGGGTGTAGCCACCGGGCGAGTACTTCGACGCCATACATCTCGCCGGTACGCAGATTGATTTTTGGCTGGTAATACGCCTTGATCTGATGGTCACGCAAGGCCTGGGTGACTTCCTGGCAATCAGGCAGGACCAGGTCCGGGGCTCGACTGGAGGGCTTGTATGAGCTGGCCGAGTACTTCTCCAATAACGGTGCCAACACTTCCGGTAGCAGGGGTTTGCCGACATCGCCCAGTAACTGCATACCCAACAAAGAGATAATTTTCTGTACCGAATACCGCAGATCCAAAGACATCGAACTGCTGATGATGATCGCGCCGACCAAATTGGAGTGGCTGGCCTGCTGCAAGAATTCCAGGCCATCCATGCCATTCATTCGCAGATCGCACAGCGTGATATCCACGGCGCCCACCTGTTGTAACAGTGCCAGCGCCTGTGATCCGTCTTCAGCCTGGAAGATCTCGGTGCACCCCAAGTGTTGGAGTACCTTGACTGCAAACGCTCGCTGAAAGGGATGGTCCTCAAGAACCAGTGCGCGGAGCGAAGGTTTATTCATCGCAAATGATCTTCATTATAGAAATATGGCCTGATAGTGCCGCACTAGAGGCCAACACTTTGTAGGCATGAAGCCACTGATGTGTAGGAAAAATCCGAGTGATCGCTTGGTGTAACGGCACTACGGGTATGCCCAATTCGTCATCAACCTTGCCTAAAGCGATCAAGCCGCAACGCTTGAAATGGGCCAGTCTGGACGGTCTGTCCAAGGAGTTGATTATGATCCGACTGTCCCTGATCGAAGCCCGCACGCTGGCCGAATCGATCCTGCTGCACAACGGTTTCAACGCTGCACACGCCCAAGCGGTAGCCGCCACGGTGATTGCTGGCGAGCGCGATGGCTGTGCCTCCCATGGTTTGTACCGGATTCTGGGCTGCGTCAATTCGCTGCGCGCCGGCAAAGTGCGGGCCGATGCCGAGCCGCAGGTGATCGATCAGGCCCCTTCGATCGTGCGTGTCGATGCGGCGGGTGGGTTCTCGCAGCTGGCTTTCCAGGCCGGTATGCCGCTGTTGGAGGAGAAAACCCGGGCAAACGGAATTGCGGCGCTGGCCATTAACCGCTGCGTGCATTTCTCTGCACTATGGGTGGAGATCGAACAACTGACCGCCGCCGGCCTGGTGGCGCTGGCCTGCAATCCGAGCCATGCCTGGGTCGCGCCTGCGGGGGGAAGCCAGCCCGTGTTCGGCACCAATCCCATCGCGTTCGGTTGGCCGCGTGCGGGTAAAGATCCATTCGTGTTCGACTTCGCCACCAGTGCGATTGCCCGTGGCGATATCGAACTGCATCGGCGTGCCGGCAAGCCGATCCCCGAAGGGTGGGGAGTGGACGCCGACGGGCAACCGAGTACCGATGCCAATGTGGTGCTCGATGCCGGCGCGATGTTGACGTTTGGCGGGCACAAGGGCTCGGCGCTGGCCGCGATGGTGGAGCTGATTGCCGGGCCGTTGATTGGTGACTTGACCAGTGCCGAATCGCTGGCCTATGACGCTGGCAGCAAGTCGTCGCCGTACCATGGCGAGCTGATCATCGCACTTGATCCGCGACGTTTTCTCGGCGAGGCCACCGAGCAGCACCTGGCGCGTGCCGAAACGTTGTTCGAAAGCATACAAGGGCAAGGTGCCCGCTTGCCGTCGCAACGGCGATATGAAGCGCGGGCGCGCAGTCTGGTGGAAGGGGTGCAAATCCCGCAGGCCTTGTACAACGACTTGAAGGCATTGCTGGATTAAAAGAAGACGGGCGCCAATGGCGCCCGTTCGGTTTACAACTGTTCGCAGTGGTTATGGCCATCGACCAGGCGATTGATCCCCAGCGGGTTGGCGTTTTGAAGCGCTTCGGGCAACAACGCATCCGGGCAATTCTGGTAGCAAACCGGACGCAGAAAGCGCTCGATGGCCAAGGTGCCGACCGATGTGCCACGGGCGTCGGAAGTGGCCGGATAAGGCCCGCCATGCACCATCGCATCGCACACTTCAACACCGGTCGGGTAGCCATTGAACAGCACGCGGCCGACCTTTTGTTCCAGCAGTGGCAGCAGTTCACCATGGGTTCGCAGGTCGCCAGCCTCGGCAATCAATGTGGCCGTAAGCTGACCGTGCAGGCTGTGCAGCGCTTGGTGCAGTTCTGCCTTGTCGGCCACTTCGACGATAAGGGTGGTCGGGCCGAACACTTCTTCCTGCAACAACGGATCACCATCAAGCAGCAGATTGACGTCAGCCTTGAACAGCTGCGGTTGAGCTTGATTGCCTTGTTGGACCTTGCCGGCCAGATGACTGATACCCGGATGGCGCAGCAGGGCTTGCACACCCGTGCCGTAGCTGGCGAGTGTCCCGCTGTTGAGCATGGTTTGAGCCGGCTGCTCGTTCATCAAGTGACTCAGCCTTGCGGTGAACGCACTGAACGTCGAGGAGCGAATGCCAATGACCAGCCCCGGATTGGTACAGAACTGACCACAACCTTGGACTACCGATGCCACCAGCTCGCTGGCGATTTTCTCGCCACGCACTTGTAGCGCTTCGGGCAACACCACTACTGGGTTGATGCTGCTCATTTCGGCAAACACCGGGATCGGCTGCTTCCGGGCGGCGGCCATATCGCAGAGGGCGCGACCGCCCTTGAGTGAACCGGTGAACCCCACGGCTTGAATGGCCGGATGCTTGACCAGTGCTTCGCCGACGCCGGCACCGTAGATCATGTTGAACACGCCGTTGGGCATGTCGGTTTGCTCGGCGGCGCGCAGGATCGCATCGGCCACCCGCTCGGCGGTCGCCATGTGCCCGCTGTGAGCCTTGAACACCACCGGGCAACCCGCTGCGAGGGCGGCTGCGGTATCGCCGCCGGCGGTGGAAAAGGCCAGCGGGAAATTGCTCGCGCCGAACACCGCCACCGGGCCGACGCCGATCCGGTACTGACGCAGATCGACCCGTGGCAGCGGCTGACGCTCGGGCAAGGCCCGGTCGATGCGCGCGCCATAGAAATCGCCACGGCGCAGGACCTTGGCAAAGAGGCGCATCTGCCCGCTGGTGCGCCCACGTTCGCCTTGTATGCGCCCGGCAGGCAACGCCGTTTCACGGGTTACCAGCGCAACGAAGTCATCATCCAAGGCATCCAGTTGCGCGGCGATGGCCTCAAGAAACTCGGCGCGCCGACTCGCCGACAGTGCCCGAAATGCCGGGTAAGCGGCAGCGGCCGCTTGGGCTGCGGCATCGACTTCCTCCCCCGTGGCCTGCATGAACGAATAGGGCAGCGCTTCACCGGTGCTGGCGTCATGGCTTCGCAAGGTGACAGTACCGGCGGCGCTGCGCGCACCGCCGATGTAGTTGTGGCCGATGATCTCGGGCATGGAAAACTCCTGTAGGGGAAGGGGGATCAGGCCAGCGAATCGCCTCGGCGAGTGGTGGCCGGTTCGGTGCTGTCCAGGCCAGCAATCCGCGCCGCAGATTCACTGTCCACCTGATGCAGCGACTTGCCACGGGTTTCACGCGTCAGCCCGACGGCAACTATCGAAATCAGCGCGGCGCCGACCAGGTAGAAAGCGATGGGTGTCGAACTGTTGTACTTGTTGAGCAGGGTGAGGGCGATCAGCGGGGCCAGCGAACCGGCGAAGATCGGCGCCATCTGATAGCACAGGGACAGCGCGGTGTAGCGCACGTGGGTCGGGAACATCTCGGCCATCAGCGCCGAGTAGGGCGCATAAGTCATCGATTCAATGGCCAGGCCCAGGGTAATGGCCGCCATGATCAGCCAGTTGTTGCCGGTATCCATCATCGGGAAACCGATAAAACCCCAGGACGCCGTGAGCACCGCGCCGGTCAGGTACACCGGTTTACGCCCGACCAGGTCAGACAGATACCCCATCAGCGGGATCAGGAAGAAGTGCAGCAAGTGCGCGCCGAACATCAGCAACAGGATCTGTGACGTGTCCTTGTGCACCACCAGTTTCAGGTAGGTGATCGAGAAGGTCACGACGGTGTAATAGAGGATGTTCTCGGCAAACCGCGCACCGATACCAACCAACACGGCGCGCCAGTGGTGACGCAACACTTCGACCACACCCAGTTGCTGATGCTTGTTTTGCGCCTGCCGGGCCTGGGCTTCCTTGAAGATCGGTGCGTCATCGACGCTGGTACGAATCCAGTAGCCGATCAGCACCACCACCGCCGAAAACCAGAATGCAACGCGCCAGCCCCACGCGAGGAATTGTTCTTGCGACAGGGTCGACGACAACAGCAACAGGGCGAGGGTGGCCACCAGGTTGCCGGCCGGGACACCGGCCTGCGGCCAACTGGCCCAGAAGCCTCGACGATTGTCCGGACAATGTTCGGACACCAACAGAATCGCACCGCCCCATTCACCGCCAAAAGCGAACCCCTGAATCAACCGCAACAGCACCAGCAACACCGGCGCTGCATAGCCGATCTGATCGAAACCGGGCAGGCAACCCATCAGGAACGTGGTGATGCCGACCACCACCAGACTCAGTTGCAGCAGACGCTTGCGGCCGAATTTGTCACCGTAGTGACCGAACACCAGGCCACCCAACGGACGGGCGAGAAACCCGACGGCGTACAAGGCGAAGGCGGCGAGGATGCCGTCGACCGGGTTGCCGGTCTGGCGAAAGAACAACTGGCCGAAGACCAGTGCCGAGGCGGTGCCGTAGAGAAAGAATTCATACCATTCGGCGACGGTGCCGGCCATGGCGGCGGCCACGACGCGCTTGAGTCCCGAAGTTGTGGTTGCGCTGGACGAGCTTGGGGGATTGGACATGCTGACGTTTCCTGTGGGGGCGCAAAAACAGGCAGCCGGTTCGGGCCCCTAAGGGCCCGCCCGGCAATCACTCAGAGACCGACGTCCGGCAGCTCCGGACGGTTGGCCAGGGCCTTGGCCATGATCTGCTCGACGAACACGCGGTCAGCTTCCGGCAGGGCCAGGCGTGGTGGACGGGTCAGCGCGCTGCCGCGACCGGCGATGGCTTCGCACAGCTTGATGCACTGCACCAGGTCGGCACGGGCGTCGAGGTGCAGGATCGGCATCAACCATTCGTAGATCGGCATGGCTTCGGCGAAGCGACCGGCCTTGGCCAGGCGGAAGATGGTTTCGCCTTCTTTGGGGAACACGTTGGACATCCCCGAGACCCAGCCTTCGGCGCCCACCGCAATGCTTTCCAGCACCACGTCGTCGAGACCGGCGAACAGCACAAAACGATCACCGACTTCATTGCGCACGTCGATGAAACGGCGCGTGTCGCCAGAGGAGTCCTTGAAGCACACCACGTTGTCGCAGTCGGCCAGGGATATCAGGATGTCCGGGGTGACATCGTTTTTGTAGATCGGCGGGTTGTTGTAGACCATCAGCGGTACGTCGGCGTTTTTTGCCACGTAACGGTAATGCTCGGCGGTTTCGAACGGCTTGGAGCCGTAGACCAGTGCCGGCATCAGCATGACGCCGTCGACGCCCACACGGCGTACTGCGTTTGCGACTTTGGCGGCGGCCACACTGGTGAACTCAGCTACTCCGCAGATCACCGGAACGCGACCGCGAGCGGCGTCGACCGCGACTTCGGTCACGGCGATTTTTTCTTCGGCGGTCAGCGAGGTGTTTTCCCCCACGGAACCGCACACCACCAGGCCCGACACGCCGTCACGGATCACGTTGGAAATCACCTGATGGGTTTTTTCCAGGTTGATGGAAAAGTCGTCGTTGAATTGAGTGGTCACCGCGGGGAAGACGCCACTCCAGTTAATGCGTTTGCTCATTGTTGCCTCCGATGGGTTCGTTCGTATTTCGTATACGATATTGCAAGTGAGTAAATTCGGCTAGCGCTTTTTTCGGGTTACAAGGGGTTTTTGCTAGCCGTTGGTCAGTGTTTCGACGGCAGGGATCAGGCGCCAGGCCAGGTGTCAGACAGTCGGTAGCCTTGTGGCCATGGATCGCTCGGATCGAGCAGCAACTGATGAGTCCCGGTGATCCAGGCTCGTCCGGAAATACACGGGTAGATCGCCGGTCGACCGGCCACCTCCGTCAGCGAATCGATGCGGCAGTGGAACTCGGAACCGATGATCGAGCGGCCAATAAAACGATCGCCCACCTGCATCAAACCCTTGGCTTGCAACACCGCCATGCGCGCCGAGCAGCCGGTGCCGGTGGGTGAGCGGTCGATTTTGCCGGGTTGAATCACCACCGCATTGGCGCCAGTGGCGATGCCGTTTTCATGGACGATGGGCGCGGCGATCTGGCAGAAGGAAATGTGCGACCACTCGGGGTTCAGCGGATGTACGAAGCCCAGTTGTTCGTTGGCCGCCCGGGTGATTTTCAGCCCGGCCTCGACCAGGTCAGCCGCCTCGTCGGGACGGATGGAGAACCCCAGGCGCTTGGCATCGGCGATCACAAAACTGTCGCCACCGTACGCAGTGTCAACTTGCAGTGAGCCCAGGCCTTCGACTTCGATCCACGCATCAAGACGGTCAGCGAAGGAGGGTACGTTCTTGATTTCCACCCGCTCGACCTTGCCATCGCGGCAATCGGCGACGGCCTCGATCAGCCCGCCCGGGGCTTCGAGTACCAGCCGGGTTTGCGGTTCGGTCATCGGCAGAATACCGGTGTCGAGCAACACCGTGGCGACACACAGCGAGTTGGAGCCGGACATCGGTGGGGTGTCTGCCGGTTCCATGATGATCCAGGCCATTTGCGCCCGTGGGTCCTTGGCCGGCACCAGCAGATTGACGTGGCGGAATACTCCCCCGCGTGGTTCGTTGAGCACGAAATTGCGCAGGGTTTCATCCCGGGCGATCCAGCGAGATTGTTCCCACACGGTGGCGCCTGGTGGCGGGGCAACGCCCCCAACGATGACATCACCGACTTCGCCTTCGGCGTGGCAGCTGACGACATGTATGACTTTCGATGAGCGCATGACTTGATCCTTTTGTTACCTGTTAGGGCCTCATCGCGGGCAAGCCCGCTCCCACAGGTTTGCGGGTGTACACAAAATCGGTGGCAGACACCGATCACTGTGGGAGCGGGCTTGCCCGCGATGGGGCCGTCGGTTATTTCACTGACTTAAGGAAGGCCGCGGTTTCCGCATGCACCGGGTTGCCGATAACTTGCTCGGGCGTGCCGATCTCGTGCACCAGGCCATTGCGGAAAAACGCCACGCGGTCCGACACGTCGCGAGCGAAGCGAATCTCGTGGGTCACCAACACCATGGTCATGCCGTCTTCGGCGAGCATGCGCATGGTGTCCAGCACTTCGCCCACCAGTTGCGGATCGAGGGCCGAGGTGGCTTCGTCGAACAACATGTAATCCGGTGACATGGCCAGGGCGCGGGCGATGGCCATGCGCTGCTGCTGACCGCCGGACAATTTGCCGGGAAAGGCCTTGAGCTTGTCACCCAACCCCACGTGGGTCAGTTGCCGCACCGCCAGCTCCTCGGCTTCAGCCTTGCTTTTTCCGAGGACTTTGCGCGGCGCCAGCATCACGTTCTCCATCACGGTCAGGTGCGGAAAGGCGTTCCATTGCTGGAACACGATGCCGATCTTCTGCCGCAGGCGATTGAGGTCGGTGGCGCTGTGGTGAACCTCGACACCGTCCACGCGGATATTGCCTTTCTGAATCGGCTCCAGGCCGTTGATGCACATCAGCAGGGTCGACTTGCCCGAGCCCGAGCCACCGATGATCGACACCACTTCACCCTTGCTCACGGTCAGGTTCACGCCCTTGACCACCTCCAGGTTGCCGAAGGATTTGTGTACGTTGTCGATCTCAATCATTTTCTTGCCACCTTCTTTCCAGACGAGCGCCAAGGCGGGCAACCACCAGGCTCATGACGTAATAGATGAGGCCCGCGATGCACAGCACCAGCAACGGTTCCTGGATGCGGGTCACGATGGTTTGCGAGGCGCGCAGCAACTCGACGATGCCGATCCACATCACCAGCGCGGTGTCTTTCATCACACCGAGCACGAGGTTCAGCCAACCGGGAAACGCTACGCGCGTGGCGATCGGCAGGACGATCCAGCGCAGGTCCTGGAAGAAGCTCAGGCCCAGCGAGCGACTGGCGCGGCGCACGGTAAACGGCACCGCGAGCACACCACCGCGCACGATCTCGGTGAAGTACGCGGCGGCGTAGACCCCAAGCACGATGCAGCCAACGCTGAAAGCGCTGATGTCCAGACCGACGATGCTCTTTAGCGAGTTGAACAGCACAAACTGAATCAACAGCGGCACGCTGCGAAACACGTCCAGCACCCAGGCCAGCGGCAGGCTGGCGCGTGGCAGCAGCGCCCGCAACAAGCCGAACACCAACCCGGCGACAGAGCCGAGGATGATCGACCAGAACGTCAGTTGCAGAGTGACCCAGGCGCCATTGAGCAGAAACTGCAGGTCATTCCAGGAAAAACTGGTGGTAAACATGGTCAGGTCCTCAGTAACGGAACAGCCGCCAGGCCATCAGCCGGGCCGTCGCGACGATCGCCTTGGCAATCAGGTAATACAGCACCGCGGCAATGGCGAAGTATTCGAAGGTGCGGAACGTCTTGACGTTGAAGTCCTGGGTCACCCCGGTGAGGTCATTGTTCAGGCCGACAATCACCCCCAGCGAGGTCATCAACACCGCCCAGACCATTTGATTGCTCAACGGGTAGAACACGATCCGCAGCAACTGCGGGACGATGATCATCCGGTAGGTCTGGAAGGCACTCATGCCCAGCGAACGTGCGGCCCGCACTTGTGTGCCGGGCACAGCCTTGAGGCCGCCGCGGAAGTTTTCCGCGAGGTAGCCGGCGTTGTTGAAGGTGATCCCCGCCAGCAGTGCAAACCAGGAGCTGACATGCAGTTCCAGCGAGCCAAGGCCGAAGTAGAGGACGTAGACCTGGAACAGCGACGGGGTGTTGCGGGCGATCGACACCCAGCCGTTGCCGAAGCCGCGCAACAACGGACTTTTGGCTTCGCGCATCACCGTCAGGACCAGGGCGATGAGCACACCGAAGATCATCGACAAGGCGGCGGTCTCGAAGGTGACCACCGCCCCGGCGAGCATGTCCGGCAGGGCGCGCAGGGCCGAGCGCCATTGGAAGGTGTAATCAAACATGCGCGGTGTTCTCCAGGTGGACAGCCGGTTGCAGCCAGGCGGGCAAGCGTCCGCTGGCCGTAGCGGTGCAGGCTGCATCGACGCATTCGGCAAGGTTGGCGAAGTGCACCTTTCGACCGACCAGGCCGGGTGCGTAATGGGCGTATTTGCCCGAATTGGTCATCAAGGTTTTGGCGTCCAGCGGGATCACCGGTTCACCGAGCATGCACCAGCAGGTATCCGTGACGAGGGTTGCGCCGAAGGCTTCGATCACGCTGATGTGCCCAGCCTCGCGCGCCTGCTCCAGCACCGCGCGGCCGCAGGTGATGGCAAGGACCACGTCGGGATGCTTGACCCGATTGCGACACAGTCGCGCCAGGTGAGCGAACTCGCTGAGGGAGAAATGCGGATTGCCCAGCGAGACCACATCCACCCGGTTTTCGCGGGCGCTGTTGAGCTTGCGCCAACTGTGCAGCAGGTCCTTCAAGCGAATGGTTTCCACCGGCAGGGTTTGATCCGGCTCCAGAACCTGTGTCGGGTCGAGGGCTTCCGGGGTAACACCGGCGATATGGAACAACGGCGCGGCGGAGGTGGTGGCAAACGCCGCGCCGAAGGCTTTCAGGTCATCCAGGTTTGGCGTGCGCCGTTCCAATCCATACACCAACGGAATCCGGCTGCCCGCCAGCGCGCCAATGTGATAACCGAGCAGCGGATAGAACGCGTCATCCAGTTCACCCAATGCGGGTAACTCAATGTGCAAACGGGCTTTACGTTGAGCGTCCAGATGGCAGCCAATCAAGGGCGCGCGACCGGTCAGGGCGATGCAGATATCCAGGTAGTCCGGGTACTTCAGCGTCCGTGCACCGAGCACACTGTTGGCGTAAACCACAGCGTTTGATTCGGCCCAGACGATCTGTTCACCGGCCTTCGGCGCGCTGTCCAGCAGGTAGGGCGCACAGGTAAAGCTCAGCTGCGCCCCCATTGCCATGTAGGCATCACCCAAAGCGCTGGCCGGTACCCCAAGCGCGGGATCGATGCCCAATTCTCGCCAACGACGCTGGTCGACGGAGATTGAATTGAGGGTCGTCGGCACCCGCACTTTTGCGCCCCACTGCACCAACTGTTCGGCAAACCGCAGGCTGGCCGGGCCGGTATAGATGCAGCCGTCGATGTGCGCCTGAGTGACATCCACCAGGCATCGGGCACCTTGCAGTTCGGCCATGCGCAGGACGATTTGCATGGCAATTTGTGCCGCCTTGCCATGCTCGCCATCGAGCAGCGCCCGGTCGAGTACAGTGAGCTCGATCGAGGCGCTTGTTTCGACGGTTTGCGATGAATTTTCGAGTGCCTGCCAGGCATCGCCGGGCAGGTGTTCGAACAGTGTCACCGATGAATTCTCGACACGGGCAAACGCCTTGACGCGCAAGGCGGCAAAGGCCTCCTGACCGATGCACAGCACCGGCAGGGAACGCTCGAAAATGGTCTGCGCCACCAGCACGCCCAGGGTCAGAATCTCATCGGGTTCGGCCAGCACCAGTGCGGCCGGTGCGTGACCATTACTGATCAACTCCATCAGGACACTGCTGCCAGTGCACGAGCCGCGACCGCTGGGAATGGCCAGCACACGACCGGCCAAATGCTCGCCGCTGAGCGGGTGATGACGGTCGATGACCTCACCGCTGAACGGGTCAACGCCGCCCCAGAAACTCAGCCCGACATCGGCGAACAGCAGGGCGCCTTGTGCGGCGCCCGCGACCAGACTGCGACCGGAAAGGGAAGTGGCCCCAGGCATGCCGGACATCTTAGTAGTAGACCTTGGGCACGGTCAGGTCGGAAGGCTTGATCTCGGTGCCGACCCATTTGGTGAACAGTTCCTCGTAGCGGCCGCTACGGACTTGCTGGTTGACGAACAGGTTCAGGTAGTTGAGCAAGCCATACTCGTTACGCTTGGCACCCAGGGAGACATAGTCAATGGTGTACGGTGCGTTACCGGCGACCTTCAGGTTCTTGTATTTGCCCGACTTGATGGTGGCGGCGGCCACGGTATTGGTGACGACGGTTGCGTCGATGTGGCCCTGAGCGACGGCCAGCAACGTATCGTTCTGCGACTGATAAGCGCGGAAGGTGCCGCTGCCCCAGTTCTTCACGTCTTTTTCCAGGGCGATGGCTTCATAGGTGCCGCTGGTGTTACCCAGGGGTTTGCCTTTGATATCGGCGAAGCTGTTGATGCCGGTGTTGTCGCGGGTCAGCACCACCATCTGGAAGGCAAAGTACGGCACGGTGAGGCCGACAGTCTTGGCCCGTTCCAGGGTGTCGGAGGTTGACGCAACGATCACGTCGGCGCGCCCGGAGATCAGCGCCGGAATGCGGTCAGGAAAGGGGGTTTCAACCACTTCGGCTTCGACCCCGAGGACTTTCGCCAGGTCGCGGCAGTAGTCCACGTCGAACCCGGCCGGGTTGTTACCTTCATCGCGGAACCCCATCGGCGGGAAGTCCAGGGTCACGGCGCAACGCAGCTTGCCCGAACCGATAATATCGTCGAGCTTGTCAGCCTGGGCGGTGGCGATGAAGGAAGTGCTGAGGACAGCGCTGAGGGCTACGGCAAATGCGGGGTTTTTCATAGAGGCCTCGTTGTGGTTGTAGTGTCGTCAGATATCGTATTGGGGATTTCGTATACGATATTAACAATAGCAATGGACGTGCCTGTTTTCCTCCCGAGACCAGAATTAATTTCCAGCCCTTGAATCAGACGGGTTGCGCGACGATGAGTCGGTAGAGGCGAGAGGGTGCGGATCAGGAAGGTGTTACAGAAGGGAGCACAGTCGCCCCATGACGCGCCTTAAAGGAACACCTTAACGGCGGCTGTCGCGGTATTGGCTCGGCGCCAGGCTGGTCAAGGCGCGGAACTGTCGGCTGAAGGCACTGTGGTCGGTGTAACCACAGCGCAGGGCGATCTCTGTGATGGGCAGGTCGGTGTGCAACAACAGCCGCGAACCTTCTTCCAGCCGGGCCTTGTGAATCATCTGCCGTGGCGTGAGCTGGAACACGCGTTTGCAGTGGCGCTCCAGTTGCGCCACGGAATACCCGGCAATCGCGGTCAATTCGGCGAGGCTGATAGGGCGGGCGAAATGCTTGCGGATATGCGCGTCCACCGCAGCGAGTTTCGGGAACGCCGGATGGCTGGACTGGGGAAGTTGCAGGTCGCGGGAGATGCCCGCCAGGCCAACGATGCGGCCCTGTTCATCGTGCAGGGCCAGTTTGTGGGTCAGGCACCACATTGGCTGATTGCCGAAATACAGATGCAGTTCGAGTTGATCGGCCAGTTCGCGGCCGGTGGACAGCACGCGCCGATCCTGTTCGGTGTACAGCGGGCCGTAACGCTCGGGAAAGACCCTGTCGGCGGTGAGCCCAAGCAACTCGTCAGGGTGTTTGAAGCCGCAACGTCGGGCCAGGGTCTGGTTGACGAACGCGTAGCGGGCCTCGCTGTCCTTGATGAAAAACACCACGTCGGACAAGGTGTCGAGCAGCGGCGCAATCGGCTGCAAGCTGCTCAACAGGGTTGGCAGGTCACAGGGTTTGAACGTCGTGAGCGAGGCATACATGGCGCTGGGCGTCTGGTGGCAATGCCGAGGATCATAAAGACTCGGGCCGGCTATCGAAAGCCCTGGCCCGGTATTCAAACGGGCGGGTTGTCGTCCAGGCACAACAAGGTCTCGATCCGTGCCGGGCTGAACGGCGGGCGTGGCACCGAGGGTTGCCAGCCGAACAAGTGCTGCAAGGCGCCGCCACACACTCGACCCTGACAAGCGCCCATGCCGCAGCGGCTGGCCAGTTTGGCTTCGCGCCAGTCCGCGTGCCCGGCGAGCGCCGCGTAGGGTACGTCTTCGCAGCGGCATAGCAGGGTGTCGGGTTGTGCCAGCGACTTGAGTTGCGGGCCGAGCGCGAATGCCTGGTTCAGCGCATTGGCGAATCCCTGCCACCGCGCGCGCCGAGAGAACAATGCTTGAGCCGCCTGACGGTCGTCGACCGCTGCGTAACCTGCAATCGCACCTTCGACCAACGCCAGTTCACTGCCACCGAACCCCGTGCATTCTCCTGCGGCATAGTGATCAACGCGGCGGGTGGCTTGCCAGGTATCGACCGCGAGGGCGTGGCCATCGAGATCACAGCCCAGGGCCTGGCCAATTTGAGTGTTGGGGATCAGGCCGAAGCCACAGGCCAGGCGATCACATTCCAGTTCGACGATTTTCCCTTGCTGTTGCAGGCGCACGCCTTCTAGGCGCTCGGTTCCCAGCGCCGCCAACACGTGGGTGCCGGTGCGGTAATGGCGATCGAACAACGTGAACGACTGCAGCAGTTTGTTGGGCCAGCGCGGCAGTTGTGCGGCGAACCCGGCGACTGCCGCCGTTGAAGCCTGCTCGGCGATGCGCAGCACCCGGGCACCCTTGTGTTTTGCGGTCGCGGCGCTGGCCAACAACAACGGCCCGCTACCGGCGATCACCACGCGTTCACCCTGTACCGGCAGGCCGCCCTTGATCAATGCCTGAAGGCCGCCCGCGCCGGTTACGCCGGGCAGTGTCCAGCCGGGGAAGGGCAGCAGCAACTCACGGGCGCCGGTGCACAAAATCAGTTTGTCGTAGGCAATCAGCCAGCCACGATCAGCATCTTCGACCAATAATTGCTTCGGCCCGGCGCAGGCGATCACCCGGGCCCCGGAATGGACGCGGATGTTGTCGCAGCGCTGCAGTTGATCACGCAGATCACGGGCCAGCGTCGGCAAATTGGCCTGAGGCCCGTCGCGCCAGATTTGTCCGCCCGGCGCGGGGTTGTCGTCGAGCATGACGATACGTGCACCGCCAGGCGCGGCGGCGAGGGCGGCGGCCATACCGGCAGGGCCGGCACCGATAATCAGCACGTCGGCATATTCGCTCATGTGCGTGTCTCCACTTGCATGCCGTCACGGCACAGTGTCTGGCAGGCCAGACGGCGTCGACCGTCGATGGTCACCCGGCATTCCTGGCAAATACCCATGCCGCACAAGGGCGCGCGGCGTTGACCACTGACCGAAGTCCGACTGCAACCGTCGCTTCCCAATGCCAGCGCGGCCGCGACACTGGTGCCCTCGGCAACGCGCAGGGAACGGCCATCGAGCATCAATTCAGGCATAAACGGGCTCTCCCAGAAAACGCTGCGGCAGATATGGATGTGCGGCGAGCGGCGATGTTTCGTTGAACAGTTGCGCGACCAGCAAATCGGCCGTGCCGGGGGCCGTGGTGACGCCCAGTCCTTCGTGGCCGACGGCCAGCCACAGGCCCTTGCGCTTTGGGTGCTGACCCACCAGCGGTAAGCCGTCGGGGCTGGCGGCGCGAAAACCGGTCCAGGCGCGGATGCCATTGAGCTGCGCCAACCCCGGCATGTATTCGATCGCACGCTTGAGCATTTTGGCGAGCATCCAGCCTTCGACCTGCGGGTCAGTGGTGCCGAATTGCCGCGAGGCACCGATGAACAATTGCCCGGTTGGTCGAGGTTGAATGTTGCAAGCCGTCGAGGGGCCCGAGGCGTTATGGGCACTGGTGACATAGCCGAGCTCCACCAAGGTGTGCGTGACCTTGGCGGGGTAGCGGTCGGTGATCAGCAAGTGGCCTTTCTTCGGTTCGATTGGCAATTCCGGGCATAACTCGTTGGCCTGAACGCCGTTGGCCAGAATCACGGCTTCGGCACTCAGCCAGCGACCGTCATCCAGGCGTACACGGTTGCCATCGACTTCACTGACTCGCGCCCGCAGCTGCTGGATGTTCGTCGTGTCGAGCATCCAGTTAGCCGTCGCCGGGGCATAGAGAATGCCGTCGCCATTGATTAACAAACCGCCTTCCAGGCCCTCGCGCAACTCGGGTTCGCGCTCGCGCAACGCACGGCGGCTAATCAGTTCACAGGCAACGCCTTGAGCTTGAAGGTTCAGGTATTTGCTGTGGGCGACCGTCATTTCTTCGGCGTTGGCCGCCAGCCAGAGGGTGCCGTTGCTGCGGTAGGCGCAGCCGTCGGGCAGATCCGGCCCGTGTTCGCGCCAGCGTTGCAGGGAATATTGGCTGAGCGCCAGTTCGGCCGGGTTGTCGTCCAGGACCAGCAGGTGACCCATGCCTGCCGCTGTCGCACCGGGGATGCCGGCGTCCACCACCAGCACGCGCAAGCCACGGCGGGCCAGCGCCTGGGCACAGGCGGCGCCGATGATGCCGGCGCCAATCACGATCACATCGGCGATCAGGCCTTCACTCACGGGCGAATGCCCCAAGCGAATGGATCGTCCTGTTCGATGATCAGGCTGGCTTCGGCGCTGATGTAGGCACGACCGCGAATCGTCGGCACGATGCGCTCGCCCTGAAGTTCGTATGAACCCTCGAACTCGCTGCCGATGACGCTGGCCTGGCGCCAGATCTGTCCCGGCTGCAATTTGTCGTCAGCCGCCAGGCACGCCAGTTTGGCACTGGTGCCGGTGCCGCAGGGTGAGCGGTCGTAGGCTTTGCCGGGGCAGAGGACGAAGTTGCGACTGTCGGCGTGTTCGTCATCGGCGAACAGCTCGACGTGATCGATCAGCCCGCCGTCTTCACCGCGAATGCCCTGGGCTTCCAACGCTTGCTGCACGGCAAAGGTATACGCGGTCAATGCATCGAGGTTGTCACCGGCCACACGCAGGCCATGCTCGGCGATCAGGAAAAACCAGTTGCCACCCCAAGCCACATCGCCGACCACCGTTCCAACACCTGGCACTTCGAGCGCCAGCGCCTTGCGGTAACGGTAAGCGGGCACGTTGCGTACGCTCACTGAATGGTCTTCGTGCAGCGTTGCCTGCACTGTGCCCACTGGCGTTTCGATGCTGTGCACGCCCGGGCCGATCTTGCCCATATGGGCCAACGATGCCACCAGGCCAATGGTGCCGTGGCCGCACATACCCAGATAACCGCTGTTGTTGAAGAAGATCACGCCGGCACACGCGGTCGGATCGACGGGCTGGCAGAGCAGGGCGCCGACGAGTACGTCACTGCCTCGTGGTTCGAGCACACACGCGGCACGCCACCGATCATGCTGCTCAGCCAGCCGCTGCCGACGTTCGGCCATGCTGCCGGAACCCAGGTCGGGAAAACCTGCCGTCACCAGGCGGGTAGGTTCGCCGCCGGTGTGGGAGTCGATCACGCTGATTCGTTTCATAACAGGGCCACGTCCGTTCAGATGAGTGAACGAAAGAGTGGCCCGTGCGGGGGGGCGCCGGCTTGATGGTTTTATCCAGCGCCGATGACGATATCGGCACAGTGCGGCGAGCGGTTAGTGATGGTGCGGCAGGTGCTCGAACAGCGTCTTGCAGACCCCGGCAATGTGCTCGTCGAGCAGCTTCACCGCCAGGTCCACGTCGCCGGCGCGACAGGCCGCCAAAATCTCCCGGTGTTCATGATCGGCGCGATCCTTGCCGGCCGAGAGGCTCATCTGCATGCGCAGGTAACGCTCCAGTTTGTCGTTGACCGAACGAATCAGGCCGACCAGAAACGGGCGTTGCGCCGGTTCGTAAAGGCAGGAATGCAGTTCCCAATTGAGCTCGGCCCAGCGTCCCACGTCATCTTCGCCGATGAATTCCTGGCAGATACGTTCGGCACGGGCGAAGGTTTCTTCGGTCATGTTAGGGATGGCCAGGCGCAGCACTTTGTCTTCGAGCAGCATGCGCACTTCGAACATCTGCGCCAGTTCTGCGTCGGACACCCGCGTCACCATCGCCCCGCGATTACGCTGGAACATCACCAGGCCTTCAGCCTCCAGGCGCTTGAGCGCTTCGCGCACCGGGATCTTGCTGACGTTGAACTGCCGCGCGATGTCGTCCTGGCGAATCGGCTCGTCCTCGTCAAAATGCCCGGCAACGATTGCGTCCCGCAGATGGCGAGTGATGATTTCCGACGTCGAAGGCGCATTGCCAAGGTCTGGAGCATTGAATTTGGTTTGGGTCACGGCGGCGGTCGTTCGGAATGAGTTGTAGATATGGTATACGAATTTTGCCGGGTGTTCCTTTGTCGACACACCAGTCTGTGGCGCCCTGTATGGATGAGGCTGACATCGACATCCACACTTGAGAGCCGGGTGCCGAGCCTCTGATTGTTCTGAATACGCAAACACTGAAGTCGCCGAGAATGGAATTGTTGGTGGAGTGGTGGGCTTGTAGCCTCCATTACGCCGAACACCGCGATTGGCCAACGATCGGGTGGAGCTCCAGCCAGGGCTCATCAAGACAGACACTGTTACGTCATCGCTTGCTTTCGGCCGCATGCCCCTTCGGGGGATTGGCACCTAATAAAAATAAGGAAGGCAGCTATGAGTATTCGTGCATGGGTCCGTGCAGCAACCCTGCTTGCGCCCGTTCTGGGTGCCGGGGTTCTGGTTCCCTCTTTGGCTTGCGCAGCGGACGACCCGATGGGCTCGTTGGTGCGCGGGGTGTTCGGCGACAGCCTTGAGCGTGAACACGGGATCAAGGTCTATGGCTGGGGCCAGGTGGGTGTGATCTACAACAACAACGGCACGGATGACGTCAGCAAACAGAGTTTCTTCAATACCGATGAAGGCGTGAACCTCAACCAGTTCGCCCTGGCCGTGGAAAAGAAACCCAAGAGCAATGTGATCGGCCGCGTCGGGCCGTTTCCGGGGCCGATGCCGCAAGAGGCTGACTGGGGTTTCAACGTCACGACGGTGTATGGCAAAGACGCGCGCTACTTCAAGACCTACGGCTGGGACGAAGACCTGAGCGCGAACCGCAGCAACAAACCCGAAGAACCCGCACTCACCATCGCCCAGGCCTACGCCGACTTCTACTTCCCGGTGCTTGGCGGCTCAGACCTGATGATCGGGATATTCCACACGCCACTGGAAAACGAAATCGGCTTCGCGTTGCCATCCCCGGCACCGACGGACTTCTACTCGCACACGTATTCCTTCATGCATGGCCCGGCCAAACATGCCGGTGCGTTGTACTCCTTCAAACTGCCCTCGGCACCCGGCGAAAGCATGCTGGGCTTCGAGTTGGGCGTGGTGCAGGGCTGGAACAACCTGCAAGACCCCAACCATGACCCGGATGTGATCGCCAACGTGCGCTGGCGCTCGGCGGACTTCGGCACCTGGATCGACTGGGAAAACATCTACGGTAACGGCGCCGGCGACAGCTTCGCCGAATGCAGCTGCGGCTCACCGCTGCCGGCCGGAACCAAGGATGACGACTACAAGCGCCTGGCGTCTTACCTGACCCTTTCGCACGTCGTCGATCCGAACAACCGCGTGGCACTGGAGCTGAACTACGGCAAACAGGAGCAAGGCGCCTTCGCCGGGTTCGCCAACAAAAACGATGCCACCTGGTACGGCACCGATATCAACTGGTATCACAAACTCAGCGAAAACCTGATGTGGAACAGTCGCGCCGAGTGGTTCTACACCGACGCACCGGTCCACGTGATGATGGCCAACATCGACCCGAACACCGGCATCCCGGACCCGACCTGGGGCAGTTTCTACGGCGTGACCACCAACGTGGCCTGGACGCCGACACCCAACGTGCGCCTGCGTCCGGAATTGCGTTACGACATTCATTCCGGTCCCGGTCGCGATGCCTACGCCGATGGGCAACAGGACTCGCAGGTCGTGGCGTCCTTCGACGTCAGCTTCTTCTTCTAAACCGACTTCTTTCGTTTACCCCTGACCCTGCGTGCTGGCCCGGCCACACGTGGCGACCCTGTTCGTCCAGGCTTTTGGAGTACTGACATGACAGACAACAACGATAAAAACCTGTTTGGCCGCGACTTCTCACGGCGCAACTTCCTGCGCAGCACTGGCGCTGCCGCTGGCGGCTTGGCGCTGGCCAGCCTGCCGTTCAATTTTGCAATCGGCGGCGAGCGGGTGATCAAGCTCGGCTATGTCAGCCCGCAGACCGGGCCGCTGGCGCCGTTTGCCGCCGCCGACAACTACATCATCGAATCGCTCAAGCAGGTGCTGAAAAACACGATCAATGTGGCGGGCAAGGCCTATCGCCTGGAAGTCATCGTCAAGGACAGCCAGTCCAACCCCAACCGTGCGGCGGAAGTGGCAAGCGAGTTGATCCTGTCAGACCAAGTCGATCTGATGCTGGTGTCATCGACCCCGGAAACCACCAATCCGGTGTCCGACCAATGCGAAATCAACGAGATTCCCTGCATCTCCACCGTGGCGCCCTGGCAGCCGTGGTTCTTTACCCGTGGTGGCAAACCGGACCAGGGCTTTGAGTGGACTTATCACTTTTTCTGGGGCCTGGAAGATGTGATTGGCACTTACAGTTCAATGTGGGGTGCCATGCCGTCCAACAAGGTGGTCGGCGGTCTGTTCCCCAATGACGGCGACGGCAATGCCTGGGGCGACCAGAAACTCGGCTTTCCACCGGTGCTGGCGCAGAAGGGTTTTCAGTTGGTCGACCCCGGCCGATTTCAAAGCCTGACGGACGATTTCTCCGCGCAAATTGCCGCGTTCAAAAAAGCCGATGTCGAGATTGTCACCGGCGTAGTGATTCCACCGGACCTCAGCACGTTCTGGACCCAGGCCCGCCAGCAAGGCTTCAAGCCAAAAGCGGTATCGGTAGGCAAGGCGTTGCTGTTTCCCACGGCGGTTGAAGCGTTGGGCAAGGCGGGCAACAACCTCTCGACCGAAATCTGGTGGAGCCCGACGCATCCGTTCAGTTCGTCATTGACCGGTGCCAGTGCCGGGCAGCTGGCCCAGGGTTTCACCCAGGCCACCGGCAAGCAGTGGACGCAACCCCTGGGGTTCGTGCATGCCCTGTTTGAACTGGCGGTGGACATCCTCAAGCGCACCGAAGAAGTCGGGAACGCCCATGCAGTACGCGATGCCTTGCTCAAGACCCATCTGAATACCGTGGTCGGGCCGATCAACTGGAACGGCGGGCCGGTGAAGAACGTGGCCAAGACGCCACTGGTCAGCGGTCAGTGGCGGCTGGGCAATGACAACAAATACGACCTGATCGTGACCAGCAATGCCAACGCCCCGGCGATTCCGCTAGGCGGCGAGATGCAGGCCATCACGTATTGATCGCGCAAAACAGAGACGAGGGCAGCATGCAACAGCCACTTCTGCAAATGACCGACGTGCACAAAAGCTACGGCTCGGTGAAGGTCACGGACGCGATCAATCTGACCCTGCAACCGGGTGAGGCGCTGGGCATCATCGGCCCGAACGGTGCGGGCAAAAGCACGCTGTTCAACCTGATCGCCGGTGGCGTGGCGTCCGACAAGGGCACGATCCATTTCGAAGGTCGCAACGTCACTCGCGAGCCGGTGTTCAAACGTTGCCAGCAAGGCATCGGTCGCTCCCATCAGATTCCGCACCCGTTTGTGAAAATGACCGTGTTCGAGAACCTTTTGGTGGGCGCGACTTTCGGTGCGCGGCTCAGTGACAAGGAAGCCAGTCAGTGGTGTGCGCAAACACTGGAGCTGACCGGCCTGATGCGCAAGGCCAATGCCTTGGCTGGCTCCTTGACCTTGCTCGATCGCAAACGCCTGGAAATGGCCCGCGCCTTGTCGACCCAGCCGCGTCTGTTGTTGCTGGACGAAATTGCCGGTGGTTTGACCGAACCGGAATGCCTGCAACTGGTGGACACCATTCAGGGCATCCACACGTCCGGCGTCGCGATCATCTGGATCGAGCACATCGTGCATGCCTTGCTGGCGGTGGTCAGCCGTCTGACGGTGATCAACTTCGGCGCCAAACTGGCCGAAGGCGAACCGCGCAGCGTTATGGCCGACCCTCGGGTCCAGGACATTTACATGGGCATCGGGAGCTGACGCATGCTGACCATCGAAAAACTCTGCGCCGGCTACGGCGACTTTCAAGCGCTGTTCGACATCAGCCTGACCCTTGAGGCGGGTGAAACCGTAGCGATCATCGGTTCCAACGGTGCGGGCAAGTCGACTTTTTTGCGCTCGCTGGCCGGGCTGATCAAAAACTCGCCCGGTGCCATCACCTTCAAGGGGCAGGCCATTGGTGACCTGGCGGCCAATCAGGTGCTGGAGCAGGGCATCGCTTTAGTGCCGGAAGGCCGAAAGCTGTTTCCTTCGCTGTCGGTTGAGGAAAACCTGCTGATCGGTGCCTACAGCAAACGCCCGGGACCGTGGACGCTGGCCAGGATCTACCAACTGTTTCCAGTGCTGGAAAAACTGCGCAAGCGCCCCGGCACTGCCTTGTCCGGTGGCCAGCAGCAAATGGTCGCGATTGGCCGGGGCTTGATGGCCAACCCGCACTTGCTGTTGTGCGATGAGATCAGCCTGGGCCTGGCGCCGACCACGATCAAGGACATCTATGCCGCGCTGCCGTCGATCAAGGCTGACGGCACCACGGTGATTCTTGTCGAGCAGGACATCAATCAGGCGCTGAGTGTGTGCGACCGCTTCTATTGCTTCCAGGAAGGGCGCGTGTCCCTGACCGGGCGGCCAGGGGATGCGGACAAAACACACATCAAAGCCGCGTACTTCGGGATCTAGTGATGGAATGGCTCAATACTTTGCTTCAAGGCATGTTGCTCGGTGGCCTGTACGCGATGTTCGCGGTGGGGCTGTCGCTGATGTTCGGCATCATGCGCCTGGTCAATATCGCCCATGGTGACTTCATCGTTCTGGCGTCTTATCTGGCGCTGATGGTGGTCAATCATCTGGGGTTCAGTCCGTTGGCGAGCCTGGTGATCGTCGTGCCGCTGATGTTCTGTTTCGGCTACCTGCTGCAACGGCTATTACTCAACCGCACGCTGGGCACGGACATTCTGCCGCCACTGCTGGTGACCTTTGGTTTGTCGATCATCGTGCAGAACGTGCTGCTGGAATTTTTCAGCGCCGACAGCCAGAAACTGTCCCAAGGCGATCTTGATGTGGCCAGTGTCGGCATCGGTAGCCTGAGCGTGGGCGAGATGCCGCTGATCGTGTTTTGCAGCGCGTTGCTGATCATTGGCGGCCTGCAATTGCTGTTCTACAAAACCTCGCTGGGGCGGGCGTTTCGCGCCACGTCCGATGACCAGCACACCGCACGGCTGATGGGCGTGAACAACGCGCACATCTTTGGCCTTGCGATGGCGCTGGCGATGGCGGTGGTGTCGATTGCCGGGGTGTTTCTGGCCATCCGTACCAGTTTCGACCCTACCGTGGGGCCGGCGCGGCTTTTGTACGGTTTCGAAGCGGTGATCATCGGCGGCCTGGGCAGCCTGTGGGGCACCTTGGCAGGCGGGGTGATCCTTGGTGTAGCGCAAACCCTGGGCGCAAAAATCGATCCCGGCTGGCAAATCCTCGCCGGTCACCTTGTGTTTCTGCTGATCCTGGTCGTGCGCCCGCGTGGCCTGTTTCCCCGGAGTGTCGATTGATGAATGCCTTGAACAATCCCGCGCTCGGTTATCGCGTGCAACGAACGACCCTCAGCAGCACGATTGGTCTGTCCTTGCTGGGACTCTGTGTATTGGTGCTGCTCAGTGCCCCTCTTTGGGCCGATCGCGCGAGTCTTCGTCTGGTGGTGGAGTTCGCTTACTACCTGGCCTTGGCGCAAATGTGGAACCTGCTGGCCGGGTACGCCGGCATGGTGTCGGTCGGGCAACAGGCCTTCGTTGGCCTCGGCGGTTATCTGCTGTTTATGCTGGCGAGCCAGTTCGGTGTACCGCCCTTGCTCGCGGTGCTGCTCTCTGGCGTGGCGGTTGCGCTGCTGGCGATTCCCACGGCGTTGATTGTGTTTCGTCTGCGCGGAGCCTATTTCGCCATTGGTACCTGGGTGGTGGCAGAAGTGTTTCGCCTGGGCCTGGCGCAAATGAGCAGCCTTGGCGGTGGATCCGGGCAAAGTCTGCCGGCGGCGATCGTGCGGCAGATCGGCAATGACCGGGACGGGCGCGAGACGTTGATCTATTTCACCGCGCTTGCCATCGCCATTGGCGCCGTGGCAGTGGTGTTCTTGCTGCTGCGTTCGCGACAGGGATTGGCCCTGGCGTCAATTCGTGATTCGGAACCGGCGTCCGGCAGTCTAGGGGTCGATACATTCCGCACCAAACTGATGGTCTACGTGTTGGCCGCCGGTTGCACAGGCGTGGTCGGGGCACTGATCTTCCTGCAAAAACTGCGCATTTCACCGGACGCGGCGTTCAACCTGCAAGACTGGACGGCAGTCGTGATCTTCATCGTGATTATCGGCGGCATCGGCACCCTCGAAGGACCGCTGATCGGCACGCTGATTTACTTCGTATTGCGCGGCTGCCTGGCGCAATACGGCGCGGTGTACATGATCATTCTCGGCGCCGTTGCGGTGGTGATGATGCTCAAGGCGCCGCAAGGCGTGTGGGGGCTGATCAGCGAACGCCTGGGCTGGCAGGTTTTCCCCATGCAGCGACGGTTATCCGTGCGGCCCCAGCCATAAGACGGCTCCGGGATGTGGAGCGCGAGGTGCCGACAGGCTAACCTCGCTGTTCCTATAAGAACAAAAACATCCAGAGAGCCGGCCCCATGGATCGTTTACTCAGTGTCGAAGCCTTTGTGCGAGTTGCCGAGACCGGCAACTTCGCCAGGGCGGCCCAGCAATTGGGCGTGACCCGCTCAGTCATCACCCACCGCATCCAGCAACTCGAACAGTTCATCAATGCGCCGCTGTTCCACCGCAGTACCCGCCATGTGCGGCTGTCTGAGGTAGGGGAGACGTATTACAAGGAATGCGCGGACATGGTGGCGAGTTTCAATTCGCTTACCGAACACATGCGCGAACTGCGGGCCAAACCCACCGGCAAGTTGCGCGTACAAATGCTGCCAGGGTTTGCCATCGGTCACTTCGGGCGACTGTTGGCCGAGTTCACGCGGCTTTATCCGGACATTGAAGTGGATGTCATCGTCAACGACCGGGTGGTGGACCCCATCGAAGAAGGCTTCGATGTGGCGTTCCAGATGTTCCCGCCTATGGCGGAAACCCTGATCGAGCGCAAACTGTTCAGTGTGCGCCGATTGTTCTGCGTGTCCCCCGATTACGCCAGCGAGTTCGGCGTGCCGACCCATCCTCAGGAGCTGCTGCAACACAAGATCGCCCTGTACGAGGGCTATCCGTCGCGCAACCGCTGGATCTTCACCCGCGAAGATGAGCAAGTAGAACTGAGCCTGCCGGGCCAAGTGCGTTCCAATTCAGTGCATTTGCTGCGCGATTACGCACAAACCGGGGTGTGCATTGTCTGCCTGCCGACACTGGTGGCCAGCGATGACTTGCTCAGTGGCCGGTTGATTCCGGTGCTGTCCGAGTACGCCTTGTCATCCTTCAACTTCTCCGCGGTCTACCCCGCGACGCAGCGCCGGGCCTTGAAAGTACGCACGTTGATCGACTTTCTGGTGGAGAACTTCGGCGATGAGCCATGCTGGGACATACCCTTGCTGGAGCGTGGCTGGGTTCGCTGACCGGCACTTGGCTCGCTCCAGTGTTTGCGTTTCGCAAACACTGTTGTCGCCGGTCCTCTAATTGTTCCGGGGCCAGGCGCGACGTACTGTTGGCTCACTGTTACTACAACAACAAAACGGTGAAAACCATGAGTAGCGCTGCAATCGAAACGGTATTCGGCTCGCTGGACAACTACACCAAAGGGTCGGTTGAACTCATCAGCGGCCAGGCCAGTCACTACGCTTTTTCGAACATCTTCGAAGTGGCGGCACAGTCCCGTCCTTACGAAAAAGTCGTGGTCGGCCTCAACCTCGGCTATGTCGTGGAGTCCATCCGCGCCGAAGGTCAATCGCCTTGGTACACCGCCGCGCACGACGAATTCGCCATCGTCATGGACGGTGAAGTGCGGGTGGATTTCCTCAAGCTCGATGCGCCGCTCAAAGACAGCGAGGGCACGCAACTGGCCGGCGAAGTACCGGCGGGCAAACCCATGGGCTACGTGTTGCTCAAGCGCGGCCATCAGTGCCTGTTGCCGGTGGGCACTGCTTATCGCTTCGAAGCCAGCCGCCCGGGCGTGATCCTGCAGCAGACCATCAAAGGCCCGCTGTCAGTCGAGAAGTGGGCTGACATCTGCTTCAAGTGATCTGCCCAGCCGCCTAAACCAACAACAAAAGGAATCCCGCCATGGCCATGCTTGAAACCGCTGCCGATACCGCCCTGTTTGCCGACGATGACGTCCAGGCCAGCGCACCCCATGCCGTTACTGGCTACTGCTCATTCAAACTCGGCGCCTTCGACCTGTCGCGCGACGAGTACTTCGCCCGCATCACCTGGCCCGCCAAAGGCCAGACCCGCTCGCACCTGATTCCGGTCGACGCCTTCCTGCGCGCCATGATGCGCGATGTGGCCTGGGGCTTTTTCTATGGCTGGGTCAACTTCGACCAGGTCATTGGCACTCGCAATTACTACGGCAGGGTCGATCTGTATGCCGGCACCTTCAACGGCACGCTCAAGGCTGCCGGGGTCAACTACACCGAAAACTTTGAAACACCGCTGATCATGGCGACGTTCAAGGCCATTTTGCGTGATTGGACCAACTCGACATTTGACCCGTTCGCCGCACCGGAAGAAACCGGCAGCGCTTTCGGTCGCAAGAACGGCAACAACATTGAAGCCATCGAGCGCTCCCGCATCGCCACCAAACGCATGCCGGGCCTGAAGGATGATTCGCCGCTGCGCAACGATCTTCCGGTCAATCGCCAGTTCATCGATGTGCCTCAGGACGAACCTGAAGTCCACGCCGCAGAAGGTTTCGAAGGTGAGTTGCATGCCTTCAACCTGTTCAAGTACCTGTCGCGCTCCGACGTGACCTGGAACCCGTCCGTGACCTCGGTGTGCAAGGCCAGCCTGTTCTGCCCGACCACCGAAGAATTCATCCTGCCGGTGTTCCATGGCAATGACCGCATCGAGTGGTTCCTGCAAATGTCCGACGAGATCATCTGGGATGTCGGTGACAAGGATGACGGCAACCCACGCGCCCGCATCACCATGCGCGCCGGTGACATCTGCGCCATGCCCGCCGACATACGTCACCAGGGCTACTCGACCAAACGCTCGATGTTGATGGTCTGGGAAAACGCCACGCCGAACCTGCCGCAACGCTACGAGAGCGGCGAACTCAAGCCGTACCCGATCGAGTTTTAAGACCTCGTGTCTTGCCCGGCGTCATGTCGGGCCATGCTCCCAGCCCTTGAGTCAGACACTGCGCTACACGCGCGGTGCGAGGAAACAATTATGCAAAATCAGCTCTATATCGATGGCCGCTTCGTTGACGCCGTCGCCGGTGGAACCATCGACGTCCTGTCGCCCCATGACGGTTCGTTGATCACCCGCATCGCCGCCGCTGAAGCCGCAGACATCGATCTCGCCGTCGCCGCCGCCAAGCGTGCCTTTCCAGCCTGGTCGGGTTTGGGTGCCGCCGAGCGCGGGCGCCTGTTGCTCAAACTGGCGGACAAGATCGAAGAGTGCGGCGAAGAACTGGCGCAGCTCGAATCCTTGAACACCGGCCACCCGATCCGCGACTCCCGTGGCCTCGACGTACCGCGCACGGCCGCCTGCTTCCGCTACTTCGGCGGCATGGCCGACAAGGTCGAAGGTTCAGTGATCCCGGTTGAAGCCGGCTTCCTCAACTACGTGCAACGCAAGCCCATTGGCGTGGTGGGGCAGATCGTGCCCTGGAACTTTCCGCTGATGTTCACCAGCTGGAAAATGGGCCCGGCACTGGCGGCGGGCAACACCATCGTCATCAAACCCTCGGAGATCACGCCGTTAACGACCCTGCGCATCGTCGAGCTGATGACAGAAGTCGGCTTTCCGAAAGGTGTGGTCAACGTGGTGCCGGGCTACGGCCATACTGCCGGGCAAGCGCTGGCAGAACACCTCGACGTCGGCAAGATTGCCTTTACCGGCTCGACGGCGACCGGTCGACGGATTGTCGAATCGTCGACAAGCAACCTCAAGCGCATCCAACTGGAGCTGGGCGGGAAGGGTGCCAACATCGTCTTCGAAGACGCCAATCTGGAGGCGGCGGTCAATGGCGCTGCCTGGGCAATCTTTCACAATCAGGGCCAGGCCTGCATCGCCGGCTCGCGTCTGATTCTGCATAAAGACATTGCTGACCCGTTCCTTGAGCGATTCATCGCGCTGGCCAAATCCATTCGCCTGGGCGATCCGATGGACCCTCAGACCGAAATGGGGCCACTGACTTCGGCGCTGCACCGCGACCGCGTCCTGGCTTATATCGATATCGCCATCGAGCAGGGCGGCAAGGTCCTCGTCGGCGGCAAGGCACCGGACGACAAAAGCCTGGCCAAGGGTTTTTACGTCGAGCCGACCGTCGTCGAAGCCCGGCCCGGTGATCGTGTCTGCCAGGAAGAAGTCTTTGGGCCTTTCGTCACCGTGGTGCGCTTCAGCACCGACGAAGAAGCCCTGGCCATTGCCAACAGCACCGAATATGGGCTGGGCAGCGGGCTGTGGACGCAGAACCTGGCCCGCGCGCACAAAATGGCCGACGCCATCCACGCCGGCATGTGCTGGATCAACTGCTACAAACGCGTCAACCCTGGTAGCCCGTTTGGCGGTGTCGGCCAATCGGGTTATGGCCGTGAAATGGGCTTCGAAGCGATACACGACTACACCGAAGCCCATTCGGTGTGGGTCAACGTCGACGCCAAAATCGCGCCGTATTACCCACGTTGAGGCCTGCCATGAACCCATTTGTTTACCAAAGCCTGCCGACCCGTGTGGTGTTCGGTTGGGGCAAACTCTCGACGCTGGCTGAAGAAATCGAACGCCTGGGCGCCCGGCGTGCACTGATCCTGACCACGCCGGAACAGCACGGGTTAGGCGAACAGGTCGCGGCATTGCTCGGTGACCGCGCGGCGGGCATCTATTCCAAGGCCGTGATGCACGTTCCGCTGGAAGTGGCGCAAGCGGCGCGTCTTGAAGCGGCACGTCTGGATGCCGATTGCTGCGTGGCCATTGGCGGTGGTTCGACCATTGGCCTGGGCAAGGCGATTGCCATGGATTCAGGCCTGCCCATCGTGGCGGTGCCGACCACTTACGCCGGCTCCGAAATGACGCCCATCTACGGCTTGACGGAAAATCGCCTGAAGAAAACCGGGCGTGATCCCAGGGTCTTGCCCAAAACCGTGATCTACGACCCACAGTTGACGTTGACTTTGCCGTCGCAGATTTCCGCCTGCTCGGGCATGAACGCCATGGCCCACGCCGTCGAGGCGCTGTACGCCCAGGACGCCAACCCGATCATCGGCTTCATGGCCGAAGAATCGATTCGTTCGCTGGCCCTGGCATTGCCGGGCGTGGTTAACGATCCCGATGATCCCGAGGCGCGTAGCCAGGCGTTGTATGGTGCGTGGCTGGCGGGCATTTGCCTGGGTTCGGTGGGCATGGCTTTGCACCACAAGCTTTGCCACACCTTGGGCGGGACGTTCAATCTGCCGCACGCCCAGGCCCATGCAATCGTTCTGCCCCACGCCGCGCATTACAACCGCAAAGCGGCAGCGCAGCCGTTGCAACGGGCCGCGCGCGCCCTGGGTGGCAACGAGGCAAGCGAGGTCGGCGCTTTGTTGTACGCGCTGAACCAGAAGCTGGGCATTCCTCTGGCGCTGGGGGACATTGGCCTGCCTGAGCACGGCCCTGCCGAAGCGGCGCAAATCGCCTGCGCCAGTCCGTATTACAACCCCCGGCCATTTGAACAAGGACCGATTGAAGCGCTGTTGACCCGCGCGTTGAAAGGCCAGGCACCAGCCTGATTGATCAGGGCAGCGTCGGGGCGAACCACGGCCCCGATGCCTGCGCTAGCCGTACACTCTCCCTCGTCGGAATAACAACAATGACCGATCAAGACAAAACCATCGAACTGCGGATTTCCGAGCAGGCGGTGAACAGCTTCAAGGACGCGCCGAACGCGCGTTACAAATACATCATGCAAAGCCTGGTTCGGCACCTGCACGCGTTTGTCAGCGAAGTCGAACTGACCGAGCAGGAATGGTTTGAAGGCATACGCTTTCTGACCGATACCGGCCACACGTGCGATGGTCTGGTGCGCCAGGAATTCATCCTGCTCTCGGACACCCTTGGTGTCTCGATGCTGGTCGACGCCATCAACCATCGACACACCGCCAATGCCACCGACACCACCGTGTTCGGGCCGTTCTACATCGACGGCATGCCAGAGCGTGAGTTTGGTGAAAACATGGCCTGCACACCTGGCGAAACAGCACTGGTGCGCGGTCGTGTGGTCGACACTCAGGGCAACCCACTGGCCGGCGCGGTGTTGGACGTGTGGCAAACCGCCGAAAACGGGATGTATTCAGGCCAGGACACGGAGCAGCCGTTCGGCAATTTACGCGGTCGATATCGCACCGATGCCAATGGCTACTTCGCCATTCGCACGATTGTTCCCGTGTGCTACCCGATCCCTACCGATGGCCCGGTCGGGCGTATGCTCAATGCCGCCAACCGTCACGCGTGGCGGCCCGCACACCTGCACTTCATGATCGACGTACCGGGCTATCGAAAACTGGTCACGCACCTGTTCAATCACGATGATCCGTACCTGGAGTCCGATGCGGTGTTTGGCGTCAAACAGTCGTTGCAGGTGATCTACGAAGACCGTTTCACTCACGACGACTTGTCCGCCGACCTGGATATGCAATTGCCGTTCAAGCGTGCGTGTTATGAATTTGTCATGGAAATTGTGTGAATCATGGGCCAGTTTTTTGCGGTATTCGCCACCGACCATCCGGACTCGCTAGCCTTGCGTCAGCGTTTGCGGCCTAGCCATCAGGCGCATTTACGTGCCAACCAGGCTCATCGGGTAGTGGTGCGCTTCGGCGGCCCGACCCTCGATGAAGCGGGCACGTCCATGAATGGCACGCTGCTGGTCATCGAGGCGGGCAGCTTGCCTGAAGTGGAAGCGTTTATTCAGGACGATCCTTATGTCCAGGCCGGGCTGTTCGCCAGTGTGCAGATTCGCCCCTGGCACTGGAGCCTGGGCAACCCGGAGTTGCGCGGCTGACCATGATCACCATCACGTTGTGCCAACTCGACGACATCGCGGACGGCGGCGCCCTGGGCCTGCCGCAGCACCAGCAACTGCATCCGGCCGGGTTGGTGGCAGTGCGCCAAGGTCAGCAGGTGTGGGTGTACGTCAACCGCTGCCCGCATTTCTCGGTGCCTCTGGATTATCGGCCACTGGAATTTTGCACCTATCGCGGCAAGGTCCTGATGTGCGCGCATCACAGCGCTATGTTCCGTTTCGACGACGGGCAATGCATCGACGGCCCTTGCAAGGGCGCACAGTTGGAGTCGGTACCGGTGCGCTGGGTGGAAAACCACTTGCTCATGGACATCGAGCACGAGGGCGACCGGATGCAGGGTGGGTGAGGAGGGGGCGGGCAGAGCCCTCAACCAACCGGCTCGGCCGTACAGCTTACTTCCCCGGCACCAGGCTTCTGGAAATAGACCCCGTTTTCGTTTTGCCGAAAGCTGTAGTTCCCCTGGTAATTCTTGCCGGTGTATCGGGTTTCAAAATCACTTTGCACCTGGCTCAGGGTGATCGAGGAGTTCGCCCATTTCAGGTAAACCACGCCTGGCTGCGTATTAAAAAATGTCGCAGTCATCAAGTCGCTAAGCCCGGTACAACGGAACGCCTGGGGGCCTTCGGTCAGTCTGTCTGGATCCTTGGTTCTCACAATTGCCGAGCCTTGGCGGAGCTGATACGCACGTTCGGCATAACTGCGGATCACGCATGCCTTGGACTCCGGCCCGGAACCACACTGGTTGCGGGCCTCGATCCAGAACTGCTGGTCGATCATGACTTTGTTTGCGGGCGGCACCGAATGCTCATCCGTGAGCGCCAGTCGATAGAGACGCATCAGTTCAATATCCATTTGCGCCAGTTGCGGATCGCGGCAGATGAGTCTCTCGACGGATGCTTTTGTGTCGGCGCAGTCGAAGCTGGTCTTGAAGGTGCGCGCAGGTGACGCAGCATTCGCGCAGGAGATCGTGACCGCGCATACGCTGGCAACATGCAAGCAGGTGAAAAGGGCCGTGAGCGTTTTCATGTTGACGTCACCCGGATCATTTTCTGTACGGGGCTTTTCTGTACGGGACTATAACCTCAAGCGAGAGAAGTTCCATCCAGCCACATCTTAACTGAGCGATGAAAGTGGGGGGGCTTCGCTGATTTTAATGATGTCTGGCTATTAGCGTTACAACAAAACAGTCATTGGGCTTTTACAGTTAATTATTGTTTTACTTCGACGCTTTATAACTATTGGGTATTGGCTTTTGGCGGCAGCCCTTTAAGTTCAGGTGCTTATAGAACTAAAAATATCAATAAGCCATTAGCTAAAGATGGAAATGCTTGAATTTGCGTAATAAAAAAAACGATCTATAGCTATCCATACCTTTCGGATCGTGGGCTGTCAGTTCCCATAAGAAATATGAACTGCGTCCAGGTCGTCAACGGTTTCCGGGCAGTGGATGGGTTCGGATGTAGTTGTGTTGGTTGTGAGGCGACGTTGTATCTGCCTCTGAAGGGATTTGGCCATCAACCTCCTGCATCCAGCCCGGAAAGGATCCGTCATGCCTGCCCAACTCAGCTATCCAGGCGTCTATATCGAAGAACTTCCCAGCGGCGTGCGGACCATTACCGGCGTCGCGACCTCGGTGGCTGCCTTTGCCGGTTCGGCGCCACGCGGGCCGATCAACAAAGCCCAGCACCTGTTCAGTTTCGCCGATTACGAGCGGCGCTTCGGCGGCTTGGCAGTGGATTCCGAGATGGGTTACGCGGTCCGGCAGTTCTTCCAGAACGGCGGTACCGAGGCCTACGTGGTGCGTATCGTCAAGGACGCCAGTACAGCCAGCAAAACCTTGCAGAACACAAACCCGATCGATGTACTGAAGGTCGAAGCGCTGGACGAAGGCGCTGCGGGTAACGGTATCGAAGTACGGGTGGATCACCTCACCATCAACCCTGGTAGCTCATTCAACATCACGTTCATCCGCGCCTCGGATGGACGCGCCGAACGCTTTGAAAATCTGTCAATGAACTCGATGGACGCCCGCTACGTGCTGGATCAGGTCAATGCGGTTTCTCAGTTGGTCAACGTGAGTCGGGTGGTCGGTCAGGCAGCACTGGACGGGTTGGCAGCCGGCACTTCGCGCGGTGCCAGTCTGGCCGATGTGACGACCCTGCTGGACGCCAATCACAACGAGTTTCGGGTCAGCGTGAACAATCTGCCGCCGGTCAAGGTGCTGATCGCGCTGCCGGCGGATATCGCCGGTGGTACGCCGACCCAGCGTCTGGATTCTCTGTGTGGTGCAATCCAGGCCAAAGTCCGGGCCCAAGCGAACAGCCAACTGGCCTACCAGAACTTCACTTGTGGGCGGCCGGCCGCTACGCAAACGATCCTGATGACGTCCGGTGTCGGCGGTGAATTCTCCAGTGTGCGGGTGCTGCCCGGGCAGAAAAGCAATGCCAGTGCTGCGCTCAAACTCGCCAGTGAAGCAGGTGGAGTGGAGGTCGATGCGGTCGGGGCAATCCGTCCGGTGCCGGTGCCTGATCCTGCGACCCTGACGAGCGATACCTTCGCTGCCAACGACCTGGATGCTCTGCCAAATGCGACCCACACGGGCCTTCGCATCAGCCTCGATGGCAATTCCGATGTGATCGATATTGGTGACGCGGGGGCGGCTGGCGCCAATCTGGCCGCCAAACTGACGGACGTCGCCGCGCGGATTCAGGCTGCGGTGCGTGCGCGTAAACCGGGAGATCCCGCCTACCGCAACTTTACCTGTGCAGTGGCCGGCAGCACCCTGGTCCTGGCCACCGGCACCCAAGGCGCGGCCTCAAGTATCGCGGTCTCGGATTCGCCGCTGAACAGCATCGCCAGCCAACTGCATTTGCTGGCAGGCTCGCTGACCACCCAGCCGGTGAACGTCACCCTGCAAGGCGGCAGTGAAACAGCCTATGCCGCCGCGGATATCTATTCCGCCTTCATTGCGGACCGTGACACACGCAAAGGGTTGTATGCCCTGGAAGAAGTGGACCTGTTCAACATCCTCTGTCTGCCGGGTATCACCGACACCGGCGTGCTGATGGATGCAGCGGCTTACTGTGAGGAACGCCGGGCATTCTTCGTGATCGACTCGCCACCAACCGCTGTCGATCCGCAGCAGATGGTGGCGACGGTTTCCGGGACCGCGTTGCCAAAATCCGATCACGCCGCCGTCTACTACCCCTGGATCTACATCGCCGATCCCCTGAAAAACGGCAAGTTGCGCCTGAGCGCACCCTGCGGAACCGTGGCCGGGCTTTACGCCCGCACCGATGGTGACCGTGGTGTCTGGAAGGCGCCGGCCGGCACTGAAGCCAGCCTGATCGGGGTACAGGCGCTGAACTATCAATTGAACGACCGCGAGAATGGCAGTCTCAACCCGCTGGGGGTCAACTGCCTGCGCAGTTTTCCGGTTTACGGCGCGGTGTCCTGGGGAGCCCGGACCCTGCGCGGGGCTGACCAGATGACCTCCGAATACAAATACGTGCCGGTGCGCCGACTGGCCCTGTTCCTGGAAGAAAGCCTGTATCGCGGCACTCAATGGGTGGTGTTCGAGCCCAATGATGAGCCGCTCTGGGCGCAGATCCGGCTCAACCTCGGCGCCTTCATGAACAGCCTGTTCCGCCAGGGCGCCTTCCAGGGCAAAACGCCGCGCGAGGCCTATCTGGTCAAGTGCGATCGTGAAACCACCACCCAGGACGACATCAATCGCGGCGTGGTGAATATCCTGGTGGCTTTCGCTCCGCTGAAACCGGCGGAGTTCGTGGTGATCAGGATCCAGCAGCTGGCTGGGCAAATTCAGGTGTGATCCAGGCAGCGGCCACCCGGGTGGGTGGCCGCTGAATCGCTGCATCAGGGAGATATGCCATGGCTCAGTTCACGGTCAACGCCCAGCGTTTCGATCCTTACAAAAACTTCAAATTCCGCGTCAAGTGGGACGGTCGCTATGTCGCCGGCATCAGCAAGGTATCGGCACTCAAGCGCACCACTGAAGTGGTCAAACACCGCGAGGGCGGTGACCCCAGCAGCAGCCGCAAATCGCCGGGGCGCACCGAGTTCGAGGCGATCACCCTGGAACGTGGGGTGACCCACGATGCCGATTTCGAGCGTTGGGCGAACAAGGTCTGGAACTTCGCTTCCGGCTTGGGCGCGGAGGTGTCGCTCAAGGATTTTCGCAAGGACATCATCATCGAGCTATACAACGAGGCCGGCCAATTAGCCCTGGCGTACAAGGTGTTCCGCTGCTGGGTCAGCGAGTTTCAGTCGCTGCCGGACCTGGACGCCAATGCCAACGCCGTCGCCATCGCCCGTCTGAAGTTGGAAAACGAAGGCTGGGAGCGCGATTACGAGGTGGTCGAACCGAGCGAACCAAGCTTCAACGAGCCGAACTGACGAGGCATCGTGCCTGTTGGCATTTCCATGATGGAGATCCCTGACCGTGTCCAAGCTTGATTCCGCTGACTGGCTGGCGATCTGGGACCACAGCCAGACGCTGCCCCCCGCACTGCAATCCTGCGCGCTGTTGGCGCCCTTGCTGGCCGACGGCCTGACGGGTGCCGAGCGGTTGCCAGTGGGGCGCCGCGATGCCCATCTGCTGGACCTGTATGGCGCGCTGCTCGGGCCGCAATTGACCGCCATGGCCTGTTGCGAACATTGTGCCGAACGCCTGGAGCTGAACCTGAGTACGGCCGACCTGCGTCTGGATGATCCGCCCGCCGACGCGCCGGAGTTGCAATTGCAGTGGCAAGATTACCGCCTGCGTTTTCGCCTGCCGGACAGCCTCGATCTGGCGGCCGTGGCCCAATTGTCGGACATCGAGCAGGCGCGGCAGCTATTGGTCCGGCGCTGCGTGCTGGAGGCTGCGCAGGGCGCGCAGCCAATATCGCTCGAGAACTTGCCGCAGGGGGCGATGCAAGCCTTGAGCGAGGCCATGAGCCAGGCCGATCCACAAGCGCTGATTGAGTTAGACATGTGCTGTCCGGCGTGCAAGGAACGTTGGAGCGAGGTCTTCGATATCGGCAGCTACCTGCTGGAAAGCCTCGACCATTGGGCGCAACGGACGCTCGATCAGGTCCATTTGCTGGCCGCGGCCTACGGCTGGAGCGAGACGCAGATTCTCGCCTTGAGCCCGCAGCGTCGCGCCCGCTATCTGCATCGCGTGCAGTCATGAGCGACTGGCTGCTGGCCTTGGCCCGGCGCGCCTTACAGCCGCCAACAATTCGCCCGCGAATCGGCTCGCGCTTTGAAAACGACGCTATCGCGCCGCGGGATTTTGAGCAGGCACCGCAGTCGCAACTGACACCCACCCAAGAACCGTCCACCGCGACTGCCGCGATCCCGGTAACGGTGCAACCGAGGGCCGAGCCGTCATCGCCGATGGCGCGGCCTGTTACGCAGGTGTTGCGTCAGGTGACCTCGCTGCTGCAACCAACATCGCCGGTGGCGACCATCCCGCCACCCATGCCAGGCCCTGCGCAGACGGTGGTTTCGTCAATGCTTGAATCACCGAAGGAGGCCGGGCTACCCCGAATTCCGCTACCGTTACCGCCGGTTGTCGAGACTGCGCAAGGACAGCCACCCCTGCGCCTGGAATCCCGGCTGATCGAACGCTCCCACAGTGAACAGCGTATCGAGCGCCACGAGCTGACTCGGGAGCTGATCGAACGCCGTGTCGAACGCCTGCACGAGCAAGCGCCCAACGCCACCTCGGCATCGCAGCCTCTGCATGTCCGGCAGGAACCGCACCCGACGCAGCCCGATGGGCCTGCTGCCGCACCGCGGGTCGAGATCAATATCGGTCGCATCGAAATTCTCCCGTCCGAGGCAGCGCCTGCGTCGCGTCGCGAAGAGCCACCCCGGCGCTTGCCGGCCAAGTCCCTGGATGACTACCTGAGCGAGCGTAACTCGGGTGCAGGACCGCGGTCATGAGTTCGCCACTTGGGCTGGCCGCAGCGCTCGTGACGCTCCAACAGTTGCTGGAAAGCGGCCTGGCGGAATTGAAAGTCAGCGATGTGCTGGGCGGTGCCCCGAGCGTCACCTGTATCGGCCCGGACCGCATAGATCCCGCCGGTGGCGACCAATTGAACCTCTATCTCTACAACCAGACGCGCAACCCCGGCTGGGCCAACCTTGGCCTGCCAAGCCGCGACAGTGTGGGTGAGCGCATTGGCAATCCGCCTCTGGCGCTGGACTTGCACATACTCATCACAGCCTATGGCGCTGCCGACTTCCACGCCGAAATCCTCCTCGGCGCTGCCATGCAGATCCTTCATGACACCCCGGGAATGGGCCGCGATGCCATCCGCGCGGCGCTCAAGCCGGCGCCGAACAAACCCAATGTGCCCAAAGCGCTGGAACGCGCCGGGCTGGCCGATCAGCTGGAGCAACTGCGGATCACGCCTCTCAATCTCAGCACCGACGAACTCTCGCGCATCTGGTCGGCGATCCAGGTGCCGGCGCGGCCCAGCGCGGCGTACCTGATCAGCGTACTGCTGCAATCGACGGCCAGGAGCCAACGCACGCCGCTGCCGGTATTGGCACGCAACCTCTATGTGGTGCCGTTGCGGATGCCACGGGTGGACCGGGTCGAGTCGGTGGCCGGCGCGTCAATGCCGATTCTGCCGGATGGCAGCGTGCGGGTCAGCGGCGCCAACTTCAAGGCCCAGACCGTACAACTGTGGGTCAACGGACTGGACCTGAGCGCTGGTCTGAGCACCGTCGATAACGAGACCCTGGAGTTCGGTTTCCTGTTGCCGGATCTGCCTCATCCGCCGGCGCTGCCTTCATCCTTGCGGGCGGGGGTCTGCACGTTGCAGGTGGCCCATGGGCAATGGTTGGGTACGCCGCCGGTAGCCCATGGGGCGGTGCAGTCGAACCTTGGCGTGTTCATCCTCAACCCGCAGGCGGGTTTTGTCGTGCTACCCGGTGCCACCAGCACGGTGGTCGACGGCGTCACCTACCGCTTCGGCAGCATCGAGGTGACATGCGCTCCGCCAGTGGGCCCCGGGCAGCGGGTGCGCTTGCTACTCAACGAAAAGAACCCGCCGAGCGACCGGCCGGCACGGGCCTATAGTTTCAGCGCGACTGACGGCAATGGCATTCTCCCGCCGGCCGAGCAGAGCTCGACAGTCACCGTCGAGTACCAGGGCGTCGCCCAAGGCGCTTACCTGGCAAGGGTGCAGGTGGATGCCGGAACCAGCGCGCTGGTCATGGGCGGTGACGGGCAATTCAGCACGCCGCAGGTGCTGCCATGAGCCAGCGCCATGATTTTGCCGAAAACCGCCGCGTGCTGACCCAGACGTTGAATGCCTTTGCCGCCTACCTGACGGCGCGACTGGCTAACGAGCCTGCGCCCTTGGGCGCTTATCTGCAAACCCCGCCAGCCCTGGCGCGGCTGAGCGAGCGGTTGGGGCTGAGCCGTTTCGAGCAGGATCTGTTGCTGCTGGCCGCCGCCGCTGACCTCGACCCACGCTTTCGTGACCTGCTGGCACAAGCCCAAGGCGACGCGAACCAACCCTGGTTGAGTTTCGAGCTGGCCCTGAATCTGCTCCCGGACCCTGAGTGGAGTTCAATCACCCCTATCGGCCCTCTGCGGCGCTGGCAATTGCTCGAACCGTGCGGCAGCGGCGGGGTGCTGCAAGCGCGGCTGGTGGTGGATGAAATCATCCTGCACCGGATCGCCGGCCTGAGCTTCCCAGACCCGCGCCTGGAGCCCTGGTTTCGCCGGGAAAACCTGCCAGACGCCGCGTCGGTCGCTGTCGATGAGCATCAGGCCAGGGCCAGCATCCTCGAGATCGCCGCGCAGTGGCAGGTGGCGCCCAACCTGGCCCTGGCGCCCATTGCGCGACTGGTGGACGGTGACGGCGATGGCTACGCCCACGCCTTGGCGACAGAGCTGGGGCTCAAGCTCTACCGGATGACCGAGTTCGACCTGCCTGCAGGGCAAGCCGAGCGCGGGCAATTGGCGCACTTATGGGAACGTGAAGCGCTGTTGCACGGCGTGCTGCTCTGGTTGCAACCGCAAAGTCTGAACCCGGAGCAGGCACAACGCCTGGGCGACTTCCTCGATCACCTGCAGAGCTTGCTGCTGCTCAGTGGTGACAGCGCGCCAGCCTTGCGTCGCCGTCAATGTCGGGTCAGCGTTCAGGGCAGCGATGCATCGGCACGGCTCAAGCTCTGGCAGCAACAATTGGGTGAGTCAGTCGCGGGCCTCAACGGCCGTCTCGGCCTGCTGGCGGAACAGTTCCAGCTCAGCAGCAGTACCATTCTGCGTCTGGCCGAGGTTTTCAAAGCCAGCCCTCAAGGTGGTGCCGAACACCTCTGGCAGGTGTGTCGCGAAGAAGCTCGACGCGGCCTGGAACACTTGGCCGAACGGGTGGACGCCCGCGCCGGCTGGGACGACCTGGTGCTGCCGGACGCGGCCCTGACCAGTCTGCATACGTTGGCGGCGCAAGTCCGCCAGCGCACGCGGGTCTACCGCGACTGGGGCTTTGCCGAACGCAGCGACCGAGGCCTGGGCATCAGCGCCTTGTTCGCCGGCGGCAGCGGCACCGGCAAGACCCTGGCCGCCGAAGTGCTGGCCAACGAACTGCAGCTGGACCTGTACCGCATCGATCTGGCGGCGCTGGTCAGCAAGTACATCGGCGAGACCGAGAAGAACCTGTCACGGGTATTCGCCGCGGCTGAAAGCAGTGGCGCGATCCTGCTGTTCGACGAGGCCGACGCCTTGTTCGGTAAACGCAGTGAAGTGCGCGACAGCCATGACCGCTACGCGAACCTGGAGGTCAGCTACCTGCTGCAACGGATCGAGACTTACCGTGGCCTGGCGATTCTCACCACCAACTTGAAGCAGGCCATCGACCCGGCGTTCCAGCGCCGCATCCGTTTCATCGTGCAATTCCCTTTCCCCGATGTGGACGCCCGCAGCGCCATCTGGCAGCGGGCGTTTCCGTCCGATGCACCGTGCAGCGCATTGGATATTGGCAAGTTGGCGCGGCTATCGCTGTCAGGCGGGCATATCCGCAACCTGGCCTTGAACGCGGCTTTCCTCGCGGCGGACAAGGACATGGCCATCGGCATGCAGCATCTGCGCGCGGCGGCCGAAGCGGAATTCGCCAAACTGGAAAAACCGCTGCCGGCGGCGGAAGTGGGGGACTGGGAATGACCCGTACCCTGGCACCCGCCGCCCCGACCATCAGCCTTACGATAGGGACTCTGGCGCTGCCCGGTTATTCGTTGCGCAATGGCCAGCGACTGGCCGGCGCCCTGGAACGCGAGTTGGGACGTTTGCTGATCCAGGGACCGCTGCCAGGGCAGGGCTTTGCGCTTGAGCAGGTGCAAATCCCCCGGTTCGCCACGCCCGCCGGAGAACGCCCGGAGCGCACCGGGCGGCGCTTGGCACGGTTGATTGCCGAACAACTGCAGGGGCCGGGACAATGACCGAACACGCCCTTGCCCCCAGTGCCGAACGCGACGCCTCGCCGCCGAAAACCGCCGTGCGCGGTCTGCTTTTACAGCGCAAGTGCGCCTGTGGCGCGGGTGCCGGCAGCAGCGGCGAGTGCGAAAGCTGCGCCGCCGGCCGCCAGCAGAACCTGCAACGCAAGAGCAACGGTGCCTCGGGCGGGCAGGGTGTACCGGACTCGGTCAATGAGACCCTGGCACGTCCCGGCAGACCGCTGGATGCGGACACCCGCGATTTCATGGAAAGCCGTTTCGGCAGCGACTTCGCTGCCGTACGCGTACACGACGACAGCGCCGCCGGGGCCAGCGCCCGGGATGTGGATGCGCATGCCTTCACGGTCGGTCAGGACATCGTGTTCGGTGACGGTCAATACCAGCCTCACAGCGACAGCGGTCGACACCTGTTGGCCCACGAACTGGCCCACACCGTGCAGCAACAAGGCCTGCAACGCTCCGGCATCAGCAACCTCGCCGATCAGGGGCCGCACTACCAGCGGCTGGAACGCGAGGCCGACTTCGCCGCCGACAGCGTGATGCGCGGCCAGCCTCTGGCCAGCGGCGTGCTCAGTCAGGGCGGGCCGCGACTGTCGCGCAAGGATGGCAAGGGCAAGTCGCAAGACTATGAGGTGGAGAGCCGTTACAAAGACCTGGAAATGTCCACCGGGCACAAGGTCACGCCGGAGAAAAAAACCACTGCCAAAGTGAAGGGCAAGGACAAGGAGCTGGCTTCGTACGACGTCGATTTCCTTGAGTTGCATGAGGTCAAGGGCCCGGTGCTCAAGGAATGGCAAAGCAAGGCCAAGGCCAAGGCCCTGCGTGCAATCATCACCTTGCAGGGGGCCAAGGCCCAGGAAGCGGGCCTGTGGCAAATGCGTGTCAGCTCCGACGAGTTGCGTTCGCGCTGGGTCAATCTGCGCGGCTGGAAGATGGGCGATGCGTTGAACGCCGCGTGGCAAAAGGCCGGTGGCGATGCCGAATTTCCCAAGGTCGGCGGTGGCACCTGCGAGATGGATCACATCATCGAATTGCAGGTGGGTGGCGATAACACTCAGGAAAATATCCAGGTGCTCGATCGCCTTGATAACGGCATGAGCGGCAGCCTGATCAAGCAACAGGTCTTTGGCCTGGCACAAGCTATCGCGCAAAAGATCGAGGAGGGCGGCGAGGAGCCGCCGGCGCAGATCCGCATGGTATTCGCCGATTCCAAAATGAAGGGCACCGGCAAGTGCGGACCCTGTTGCGAAACCGGCAAGAAACTCGGCAAGCCCGGCAAGGACGGGCGCGCCGACAAGTCCACTGAAACCCTGATCGACTACCCGGTGGTGGCCGGCGGTAGCACGCGGGTGCTGCGGGTCAGTGAAAAGAGCAAGACGCCGCCGATCTTTGAGTCCGGTATCCCGGAAAACGTCGCAGGGGCCGAAATCCTTCCCGGGTTGTTGTTGATGACCTTGCGCCGGGTCGGCAAGGGCAAGGACACCATCAACGCGATGATCGACAACCGCGACCGGACCCGCCTGCCGATCACCTTGCCGGCCAAGGGCACCGGGGTGGTGCTGGATGTCGCCGAGGACGGTGGCCTGACCCTCTCGGCGGCGGCGAAGAAGAACGCCGGTATCGCGTTCACTTATGACTACCTGAGCCCCGGCGTCTTCACCAAACTGGACCTGGTGCCCGGTGGGGTCGCGGGCGAGGGCTACATCACACCGAGCAAAGTGCCTTTGTTGCAAAAAATCGAAGTGGCCTTCTCGCCGGAGTATTTCCGGCTCAAGGCGCCGCTGGACAAGGACAAACTGAAGCCACCGTTCGCCGGGGTGAAAATCACCGAGGCATCGCTGGCCATCGATCTGGCGCCGAAACTGAAACCGGTCGGGACTGTCGCGTTCGAGTTCGGCACCGCGAAGAAAATCGCCGCGAGCAAAGTCGAGGTCAGTGCCGACGAGAATGGCCTGGTGTTGACCGGGGTGCTCTTTGTGTATTTGCCCGGCGTCGATGAAGCCAAGGGCGAGATCAAGTATCAGGCCGGCGAGTGGAGTGGCGGGGCGCACATCGAGTCGGGGCAGATGGCCGGCAAGATTCCCTATGTAAAAAGCGGCGCTGTCGATGTGTTTCTCAAGGCCGGCAAGATCGACGCCAGCGGCAAGGTCAATCTGGAACTGCCAGGCGGCAACGAGGCTGCGCTGGAGATCAGTTACGCCGCCAACAAGTGGGTGTTCCAGGGACGCGGAAAGATCAAGGTCAAGAGCCCCTACCTCAAACCGATCCAGGCCAGCCTCTGGTACGACGGCGAACTGTTTATCGCCAAGGGCCAGGCCGGATTCGCCTTCTCGGGGCTCGACGGCATCATCGATGCCACCTACGAGAACAAGGGCGGCAAGGAGAAGGTCTACGGCAAGGGCGATATCAAGATCGACAAGGGGCGCGCCAAAGGCAATATCGTTGTCGAGTTGCTGCCCAATGAAAAGATCATCGGCAAGGGCAAGCTCTCCTACGAAATCAAGAAGGACATGGTCGCCACGGCTGGCATCACGGTGGACGAACAGCAAAAGATCACCTTTGACGGCGAGCTGAGCTTTCCCGACATCACCCTGTTCAAGCGCTTCCCGGAGAAACAGGAAGACCAGCCTATTTTCTCGGCCTCGGGAAGCATCCCGATTCCTGGCGCCTCCATCGGCCCGATCGGGCTCAAGGTCAAACTCTGGGGCAGCCTGGGGTATTACTACTATGTCGGCCCCGGGGTACTCACCGGGATCAAGGCCACGGTCAAGTTCAGCCCGTTCGAAGCCGACCCGGACTTCAGTTTCAACCTCAAGGCCAAGGCCAGCATCCCGGCAGGCGGGGGGATCAGCGGCAAAGTCGGCGCCGATGTGGTGATCGATCTGTACATCGCCGAGGTCGGTGGCGGCCTCAATGTCGAGGCCAGGGCAGGGCTTGAAGGCAAGGCCGAGCTGGCCGGCGAGATCGCTTACAGCAAGGACAAATTCAGCGTCGATGCCAGCGCCTATATCGGCGGCAGCGTAGTGCTGGCCGCCGCGTTGAATGCCCGGGTCTTCGCCGAAGCCGGGGTCTGGCGGTTCAAGGTACGGACCGAAAAAACCTGGAAACTGCTCGGTGGCACCTTCGACACCGGGCTGAGCCTCGGCGTACGCCTGCCGCTGCACTACGACAGCATTGATGGCTTTCGAATGCCCAAGCTCTCCGATATCAAACCGGAACCTGCGCAGCTCAATCTCGACCCCTCGAAGATGCTGTCCAACCTGTTCGGCAATGCCACGAAAGAGGAGCACGAGGTATGACCGGCTTTTCCAATTCGCCGAAAGTGCTCAAGGGCGGCCTGATCCTGATCGACCCGGCCAGCGGTGCCGTGCTGCGAGTCATTGCGCTGCAGTACAACCCCGATCTGCTGACCCGCAGCCTGCAACCGCAGAGCACCGGCGGCAGTGCAGCGATCAGCGAGCCATTGCGCCTCAAAGGACCGCCGGTGGAAACGATCAAGCTCGACGCCGAGATCGACGCCACCGACCAATTGGAGTTTTCCGATCAGCACCCTGGTGCGATCGAGGTCGGCATCCACCCGCAACTCGCCGCACTGGAAACCATCGTCTACCCGGACAGCAACGCCTTGATCCGCAACAACCAGATGGCGAGTGCCGGCACCCTGGAAATCGTTCCGGTACAGGCGCCACTGCCCTTGTTTGTGTGGAGCAAGGAGCGCGTGGTGCCCGTGCGCATCACCGATTTTTCGATCGTCGAGGAGGCGTTCGACGTCAACCTCAACCCGATCCGCGCACGCATCACCCTCGGCATGCGCGTGCTCAACATCAATGATTTGGGCTTCGGCGACAAGGGCGGGCACCTCTACATGGTTTACCACCAGAGCCGCGAACGCCTGGCGCGCAAGGCCAGCAGCGCGACCCTGGCCAGCCTGGGTTTGAGCGCGCTTTTTTAAAACAACGGAACGCTGATGAACGAAAGGACAGCCACGATGAGCGACCGCTTCCCACCTAACAGCCGTTACTACCCGACCGACACCGCCGAGTTGGTCCAGGTCGACGGTCGACGCGTGGTTTACCTGCGGCGGCGCTTCGTACCGGACCCGGCTAACTTTGTCACCTTGCAGATCTACACCGTGATCGAGGGCGACCGGATCGATCGCATGGCCGCTGCGGTGCTCGGTGACCCGGAACAGTTCTGGCGCCTGCCGGATGCCAATGGTTGCCTCCACCCACTGGAGCTGGAAGAGCTGGGCCGGCAAATCCGCCTGACCTTGCCCGAAGGCATGCAGGGGCCGAGCGATGCTTAAAGGCATGCATGTCTCGCTGCTGGTCGGCCCGGCGATACCGTTACCGGTGCCCAAGCCGCTGATCGATGCCTTGCAGAGCATCCAGGTGACGTCGGCGGCGGGCGCCCGCAGTGGCTTCCAGATCAGCTTCGCACTGCACAACAATTCACCGCTGCACACCCTGTTGTTGCTCACCGGCGGGCGGGTGCCCTGGCTGCGGGTGCTGATCGTGATCACCCTCAACAGCCTGCCGATGGTGTTGATGGACGGCCTGATTACCCGCCAGGAGGTCAGTGGCTCCAACGAGCCGGGGCAGAGCACCCTGACCATCACCGGTGAGGACCTGTCGGTGGCCATGGATCAGCAGGAATTCAACGGCATTCCCTATCCGGCCATGCCGGCCGAGGCGCGGGTGGCGCTGATTGTCGCCAAGTACGCGATCTTTGGCATGGTGCCGCTGGTGATCCCGCAAATCTTCAGCGATGTGCCGATCCCGGTGGAAAAAATCCCCACCCATGACGGCACTGACCTGGCCTACGTGCAGAAGTTGGCCAAGGACGCCGGCTATGTGTTCTACGTCGAACCCGGCCCGTTGCCGGGGATGAATACCGCCTACTGGGGCCCGGAGATCAAGCTCGGGATACCGCAACCGGCACTGAACCTGGGGATGGATGCCCACAGCAACGTCGAGGCGCTGTCGTTCAGTGTGGACAACACCAAGGCCAGCCTGCCGATCGTGTTTATCCAGAACCCGCTGACCAAGTTCCCGATTCCGTTGCCGATCCCCGACATCAGTCTGCTCAACCCGCCGCTCGGTGCGTTGCCGCCCATTCCAAAGTCGATCCACCTGCTGAAGGACACCGCCAAGCTCTCGCCAATGGCGGCCTTGTCCAAGGGCTTGGCGGAGGCGGCGGGCTCAGCGGATGTGGTGACCGCCACTGGCTCGGTCGATGTACTGCGTTACGGCTCCGTGTTGAAGGCGCGCCAACTGGTCGGCGTGCGCGGTGCGGGCAGCGCCTTTGACGGTTTGTACTACGTGAAAAACGTGACCAGCAACTTCAAGCCCGGCGAGTTCAAGCAGAGCTTCACGCTGACCCGCAACGGTTTGATCTCGACGCTGCCGAGGGTACCGGTATGAGCGCTGAGCAAGGCAAGTTCTACGGCAAATTCCGCGGTGTGGTGTTGAACAATATCGACCCGATGCAGATGGCCCGCATCCAGGTCCAGGTGCCTGATGTGCTGGGGCTCGGCATCTCCAGCTGGGCCATGCCCTGCGTTCCGTTCGCCGGGAAGCAGAGTGGGATGTTTGTGGTGCCGCAGATCGGCGCCGGGGTCTGGGTCGAATTCGAGCAGGGCAACCAGGATTACCCCATCTGGGTCGGCGGTTTCTGGGGCAGTGCGGCAGAGGTGCCCGCCTTGGCGTTGGCGGGGTTGCCGGTATCGCCAAGCATTGTGCTGCAAACCGGCAACCAGAACGGCCTGACGATCTCTGACCTGCCGGGGCCCACGGGCGGCATTCTGCTCAAGACCCTGACGGGGGCGATGATTTCGATCAACGAAATCGGCATCACCATCAGCAACGGCCAAGGCGCGACGATCATGCTCAACGGGCCGGCGGTGAATATCAATCAAGGCGCATTGACGGTGATTTGAAATGAACATTTCACGCAATCGGCAGCTGAAACCGGCCATGACAGGGGAGGACCGCTGATGCCCGGTTTTCTCCTGCATCTGGGCGCCACGGTGATGTGCAGCCACGGCGGCCAGGCGACACCGACCGCGCCTTTTCCCCGGGTGACACTCTCCGGCCAGCCCGTGACGACCCTGGCCGCGCCCTATGTGATTGCCGGCTGCGCCATGCCGCCACCGCCCTCCGGCAATGGCCCCTGCGTGACCGGCCAATGGCTGGTCGGCGCGACCCGGGTGTTCGCCGGCGGGCTGCCGGTGCTACTGCAATCGAGCACCTCGATCTGCGTCCCCACCGGCACGCCGATGATGGTTACCGTCACTCAGCTACGGGTCTCAGGAGTCTGATATGGCTTTGGACTTTCCCTTCAGCATCGACTCGCGCGGGCGCAGCGCCGAAGTGTTCGCCGATCTGCAGGTGCGGGACATGATCGAACAGGTGCTGTTCACCGTGCCGGGCGAGCGGGTGAACCGTCCGGACTTCGGCTGCGGCTTATTGCAATTGGTGTTCGCGCCCAACAGCGATGCCCTCGCTGCCGCCGTGCAGATGACCGTGCAAGGTTCGCTGCAACAATGGTTGGGGGAGCTGATCGAGGTCGAGGCGGTGACCGTCGAGAACCTCGACGCGCGCCTCGACGTGACGGTGCAGTACGTCATGCGCCGGGATCGCCAGAGGCAACTGGCGACCTTCAGCCGAGGGATTGCACCATGAAACGCCAGTTTTTGTCTGACAACCGCCATCGTCTGCAATTGCTGCGTGACCTCGATCCACCGAGCCTGAACGGCATCGACTACCTGGAAGTGGCGCCCCTGAATCAGCGCAAGCTCAGTGTGGTGTTCGTCAATCCGTTGGCTGGCATCACCGCCGCCCATTGCCGGATCGAGGGCGGGGTGCGCATCACGTGTGTACAAATCGAGAGCCTGAATATCAACGGCAATCAGCTCGACATTACGGTGGACCGGGCCGGTGATTTCTCCTGGTACCGTTTCGTGTTGATCAACCCCACGGCGCCCGAAGACCCACCGCCGGGCTTCGACCCTTGCCTGTCGAGTATCCGATTCAGTTTCAAGGCACAGTGCCGTTCCGAGTTCGATTGTGCCGACGACCAACCCTGCCCGCCGCAGGTACCGGCCGAGCCGCTGCTGGATTACCTGGCCAAGGATTACGGGAGCTTTCGCCGGTTGATGCTGGACCGCATGGGGCAGCTGATTCCTGGCTTTCACGAGCGCAACCCGGCGGATTTTTCCGTGGCCCTGGTGGAAATGCTGGCGCATATCGGCGATCAGCTCAGCTATTACCAGGATGCAGTCGCCACCGAAGCGTATCTGGGCACTGCCCGACGCCGCGTCTCCCTGCGCCGGCATGCGCGGCTACTGGATTACCCGATACACGACGGCTGCAACAGTCGGGTCTTCGTCAGTCTGAGCGTCTCGCCCCAAGCTGACGGTCGAGTGTTGGCCGCCGGTACGCCGCTGTTGACCCGCACCGGCGAGCCCGGGACTGTCTTGAAAGAATCCGCGCTGCAAACCTTGCCTGACGGCAGCACCCAAGTCTTCGAAACGATGCACGCGTTGCCGTTGCAGTCCGCACATAACCGCATTGATATCCATCATTGGGGCGAGCCGGATTTCTGTCTGGGCAAAGGCGCGCAAGAGGCCGCGCTGATCGACGTCCCGCCGCTGAGCTTGCAGGCCGGCATGCTGCTGATCTTCGAAGAAGTCCTGAGCCCCGGCACCGGCCGTGCACCGGATGCCGACCGCACCCACCGGCATGCAGTACGCTTGACCGAGGTCAAGCCGGGGCACGACCTGCTGACCGACACGCCGTTGCAGCTGATCAGTTGGCACGCCGAGGACGCGCTACCGTTCCCGTTGTGCATCAGCGCGCGTATCCAACAGTCCGGTATCAGCAAGACGGTCAGGGTCGCTCAGGTCTGCGGCAATGTGGTATTGGCCGACCACGGGCTGACTCGCGCCGATGAGTCGCTGCTGCCGGACGTTGTACCGACTGCCGGCCAATACCGGCCGCGCCTGCGCGAGCCCGGCATCGTCTATGCCCAGGCCTATGAACATGACCCGACGCGCTCCGCCAGCAGCACCTTGTATCAGGATCCCCGGCAAGCCCGTCCGTCCGGCATGCAACTGCGCGAAGACGACCCCGATCAGTTTGGCGACCAACCCAAGCCCGGTGCCAGCCCTTGGTTGCCACGCCGGGATCTGCTCGGCAGTGACCGCTTCGCACAGGAATTCGTGGTGGAGACCGAAGCCGATGGCAGCGCCCACCTGCGCTTTGGCGACAACCGCTTCGGCATGCAACCGCAACCCCTCAGCCGGCTGTTGGCCAGCTATCGCCAAGGCGGTGGCAGCATCGGGAATGTCGGCGCCGAGAGCATCACCCAGATGGTCTGTGAAGACCCTCTGATCAAGGACTTCATCCAAACGCTGCGCAATCCGTTGTCGGCAAGCGGCGGCGCAGAGCCGCAAAGCGCTGACGCGATCAAGCTGTTTGCACCCCAGGCTTTCCGCACCCAGGAACGGGCGGTCACCGAGGCCGATTACGCGCGGGCCGCCGAGCGTCATCCGCAAGTACAACGGGCCGCTGCGAGGCTTCGCTGGACCGGCAGCTGGTACACGATGTTCGTCAGCCTCGACCGCAAGGGCGGCCAGCCACTGGATAAGCCGTTTCGTGAAGAAATGCTGCGCCACCTGGAACGCTACCGGTTGGCCGGTTATGACCTGGAACTGCGTGATCCGATCTATGCCCCGCTGGATATTCAGCTGAACGTCTGCGTATTGCCGGGCCACTTTGCCGCGACGGTCAAGCTTGGCCTGCTCAAGCGCCTGAGCAGTGGCGCAGACGGGCTGGGACAACTCGGCTTCTTTCATCCCGATCACTTCAGTTTTGGCCAGGGCCTGGCGCTTTCCACCCTGATGGAGGCGGCGCATTCGGTAACCGGCGTGGCCTCGCTTCAGGTCGAGGTGTTCCAGCGCTGGGGCAAAACCCCTAATCAGGAAATAGCGCAGGGCTTGATCGGTGCCGCGTTACTGGAAGTGTTGCGCCTGGATAACGATCCCAATTTCCCCGAAAACGGCCGACTGCTGCTGAACATGCAAGGTGGCTTATGAGTAATGGCGAACACTGCGGCTGCTGCGCCGGGATCAAGGTGCTGACGCCGGTCGACGAATTGAACCCGCCAGGGCAGACGACGTTGCACTATCGGGTCGGCACCCATGGGCGTTTTCGCGAGAGTCAGCTGGCGCGCCTTTCCAGCCAGACGGCGCTGCTCGGGCTGAGCACTCGCGATGCCGATGATCCGGCGCTGGCATTGCTCGATGCCTGGGCTGGTGTCCTCGATGTGCTGAGTTTCTATCAAGAGCGCATTGTCAACGAGGGCTTCCTGCGTACCGCCACGGAGCGGCGTTCGATATTGGAGCTGGGGCGTTCCATCGGCTACGAGCTGCGCCCTGGCGTGGCCGCCTCGACGTTTCTGGCATTTTCTCTGGAGACCGCGCCGGGCGCGCCGTTAACCGCGCGGATCGACGCCGGCAACAAGAGCCAGAGCATTCCAGAGCAGGATGAACAGGCCCAGGTTTTCGAAACGCTGGAGCCGTTGTACGCGCGCGCTGCCTGGAATGCCTTGGCCCTGCAGAGCCAGGAAGAGGTGCCGCCGTACTGGGGCGCTCGCACTCTGTATCTGAAAGGGCAGAACACGCACTTGCAAGCCGGCGACGCACTGTTGATCGTCGGCGATGAACGCCTGAAAAATCCCGGCAGCGAAAACTGGGACCTGCGCTGCGTCGTTCGCCTGCAAGTGATTTCGCCGGTGGAGCCGAGCGCCGACCCACTGGCCGGCTACACGGTGGTCACGCTCGACCGGCCGCTGGGTGAGGTGATGCCCCACGTCCAGCCGGCCAAGGCCAATCCACGCTGTTTTGCCCTGCGGACCAAGGCTGCGCTGTTCGGCCAGGCGGCGCCGGACTGGCGGGCGATGCCGCGCAGCCTGCGGGCAAGCTACCTGGGCCTGGACGATGATAATCAGGCGAAGATCAGCCTGCACGGCCAGTGGCCGGGCTTCACCCTGGCCGATGTTTCCGATCCGCCGACCCGCCAGGCCACCGGCAGCGGCCTGTATGGCGAGTATTTCGAAGGCATCGACTTCAAGACGCGCAAGCTCAGCCGTACCGACGCCACCGTTGATTTCGACTGGGGCAGCGCCAGCCCCGATCCGCAGCTGACCGCCGATACCTTCTCGGTGCGCTGGAGCGGCTGGCTGCAAATACCCGAAAGCGGCAATTACAGCTTCTTCGTCAAAGCCGACGATGGCGTGCGGCTGTGGATTGGCGGCCAGTTACTGGTCAATCAATGGCAAGACCAAGGCGCGACCGAATACGGCGAGAGCCTGTTCGAGCTCCAGGCCGGACAAAAACTCGACCTGCGCCTGGAGTACTACGAGAACGGTGGCGCTGCCTTGATTCAATTGCGCTGGCAGGGCCCTGGCATCGCCAAACAAATCATTCCCCAAAGTCGTCTATACCCACGAGACGTACACAGCGTGCATCTGGATGCCAGCTATCCGCGACTGGTCACGGGCAGTTGGCTGGTGCTGACGCTGCCCGATTATCAGGAGCTGTATCAAATCCTCGACAGCCGCGAGGATGCCCGCGCCGCCTTCACCCTGAGCAGCAAGACCACGCGCCTGAGCCTGCGTGGCGAACAACTGCGCGAGCTGTTCAACGAGCGTCTGCGCGAGACCACGGCCTATGGGGAATCCATCGAGCTGCCGTGGGCGACCCGGCCCAGGTCCGGGCTGCTCAGCGGTCATGTGCTGACGCTGGATGATCTGCAACCGGAGCTGGAGGCGGGGCGCTGGCTGTCGATCAGCGGCCACACCTTGCCGGACGTGACGCAAAATGCGCCGGCGCGTCAGCGACTGTTGGCCAATGACCCGTTGGTGGCGGTGGAAATCGCCAGGGACGGCCGGCTCGCCAGCCTGTCCTTCACCGATGGCGCGCGCCATGAAGTAGTGCTTGGCTTCGCCAGCGAAGTGGCGCGCCTGCAACGCAATGACAGCAGCGGGCCGCGTTCGCGCCTGGAACTTGAGAGCGATCTGCAACATGCCTATCTGCCGTTGAGTGTGCGGATCAACGCCAATGTGGCGCCGGCCAGTCACGGCGACAGCAAGCAGATGCAGATACAGCCGGAAATCCTTGGCAGTGGCGACGCCAGCCAGGCCTTCCAGCGCTTCCTGCTGCTGCAGAAACCGTTGACCTACATTTCCTCACCCACCCCTTCGGGCATCCAGAGCACGCTGCAGGTACGCGTCGAAGGTGTGCGCTGGTCCGAGGCGCCACACTTGGGTGAGCTCGGCGCGCAAGACCGTGCCTATCTGCTGCGCCGGGGCGATGATGGCCGGGTCACCGTGCAGTTCGGTGACGGCGTGCACGGCAGTCGCCTGCCCACGGGACAGATGAATGTGCAGGCGTACTATCGCGTCGGCATTGGTGCGGCCGGCAACCTCAACAGTGGGCGGATCAGCCTGCTGCTGTCCCGTCCGTTGGGGGTCAAGGATGTGATCAACCCGGTACCCGCGGCGGGTGGGGTCGATCCGGAAGACCGCGACAGTGCCCGGCAGAACGCACCGCTGAGCGTACGGACCCTGGATCGCATCGTCTCGCTTCGGGATTTCGAAGACTTCGCCGCGGCCTTCGCCGGCGTCGGCAAGGCCCAAGCGGTGTGGTTGTGGGATGGCGAGCAGCGGTTGGTCCACCTCACGGTCAGCGGGGTAGAAGGTGTCAGCATCGATCCCGGATCGGCGCTCTATCGCAACCTGGCCGCGGCCATTGACGCGGTGCGCCCGGCTCATCAGCCGCTCAAGCTTGCACCCGGGGTGGTGCTGCGTTTTGGTGTGGAAGCCAAGGTTCGGGTTAACCCGGACTATCAAAGCGCAACAGTCCTCAGTGCAGTGCGCAGCGCCTTGGGGCAGGCCTTCGGGTTTGCCGCGCGTTACTACGGGCAACCCGTCAGTGGCAGCGAAGTACTGGCGGTGATACAGCGGGTGCCGGGAGTGGAGCGGGTGGATCTGGATAGCTTGCGGCTCTACGACGGCCTGTCCAGCAGCAGTGTGGCTGGGCCGGATGGCCGACTGCGCGCCCGCGGTGCCCGGTGGCAGAGTCAGCAAATATTGGCGGCACAACTGCTGTTGCTGGACCCGTCCGCCGTTACCTTGACGGAGCTTAGCCTATGAGCATTGACGCCGAATTCCTGATGGCGCGGCTGCCGGCCTTCTACCGCGAGCGCGATGCCGAAATGGGTGGGCCGCTGCGGGCATTGCTGGAAGTTATCGCCGAGCAGGGCGCGGTGCTGGAAGAGGACATCACCCGGCTCTACGACAACTGGTTTATCGAAACCTGTGACGACTGGTTGGTCCCCTATATCGGCGATCTGCTGGGCGTGCGCGGTCTGTATCCGGTCAGCGGCACCCAGGCGTTCGGCCTGCGCGCGTATGTGGCCAACAGCCTGCGCTTGCGACGGCGCAAGGGCACGCTGCCGGTGCTGGAACAGCTGGCATTCGATACCACCGGCTGGCGTGCGCGGGCGGTGGAGTTTTTCGAGCTACTGGGCACGACCCAATACCTCGAACACTGCCGCCCACAAAATGTGCGCACGCCGAACCTGCGTGATGCCACACAATTGGAGCGGGTCGACGGCCCCTTCGACCGCGCCGCCCATACCGTCGAGGTGCGTTCGCTCCCGGCCGGGCGCTACAACATTGCCAATGTTGGTCTCTATCTCTGGCGGTTGCAGGCCTACGCACTCCAACGCGCCACCGCCCGAGCCATGACCAGCCTGGCGGGCTTCTACAGTTTCGATGCCCTGGGTCGCGACGTCGCCGAGCCGCTGTTGCGGGGGGAGGGCATGTTGTTCAACCGGCCGCGCACCGAGCAGGAAATCACTCACCTGGCGCAACCGGAAAACGTGCCGGAGCCTCTTTCCCGGCGACTGCTGCACGACGAACTGACGGCGCTACGTCAGGCCCTGACCGATGGTGAGACACCTGACCCTGTGTACTTTCCCCTCGATCGAGAGGAGGAGGGTGGCCCGGTTCTGCGGATCTGGCTGGACGATGTGGAAGTACCGCCGGAGCATCTGCTGGTGTGCAATCTCTCGCCCTTGCCCGGCGTAGTGCCGCAAGAATGGCGGCGTCCACCGGCCAGCGTCACGGTGAAATCGAGCAAGGCCGGTCAGCCGGATAAAACCTTTCCTGGCGTTGCCTACCTGTTTCTGGTGGGTTTCGACCCGGTCCTGGGACGTATCGCCTTGCCCGCCGGCAAGACCGCGAACCGGGTGGAAGTCGCCTACAGCTATGGCTTCCCCGGCGATGTCGGCGCGGGGCCCTACGATCGACGCCCGTTGCGTCGCGACGATGAGCCGTTGCAGGGCCTGCTCGATCCGGCGGATTTCCAGGTACTGCTGCGGGTCCCGGGCGACCACGCGACGCTGGCCGACGCGCTGGCGGCAGTCATTGCCGGGACCCGTACGCTGATCTATCTGCTGGACGACGGGACCCAGGAGCTGACCCCTGATCTCAACCTGCCAGATACCCACCTGGCCATTGAAGCCGCCAACCAGCGGCGGCCGGTACTGATCGGCGACCTGCGTTTACGCGGCAACCTCGACACCCGGCTCAGCCTGTCCGGGCTGCTGCTGGACGGTCAACTGCGTTTGGACGGCGCGCTGGGCGAAGTGAATCTGCGTCATTGCAGCCTGACGCCGAGCAAGGGTGGCATCCGTCACACCGGCACCGGCAGCCAACTCTGGCTGCGGCTGACCCATTGCCTATGCGGGCCGTTGCGGACGAGCAAGGCCATTGCCGGAGTCGAGGGCCGCAACAGCGTGTTCGATAACGGCGATGACTTGGCCTTCGATTTACCGGACACGCGCCTGCAACTCGACCGCTGCAGCGTCTTCGGCGCCAGCGCCGCCGGGGAGCTGGAAGCCAGCAACAGTCTGTTCAGCGCCAAATTGAATATCGCCCGACGCCAGGAAGGCTGCGTGCGTTTCTGCTATGTGCCATCGGGCTCGCAGACGCCACGTCGCTACCGCTGCCTGCCGGACCTGGTGACCCAGGGGTTGCCGACCGCCCAGGCAAAGAGCGAACGGGTGCGGGTGACGCCAGCCTTTACCTCGGTGAGTTTCAGCCATCCGGCATATGCCCAGCTGCGCCTTTCAAGTGCTCAAGAGCTGCGCACCGGCGCCGAGGACGGCGCCGAAATGGGCGTCTGGAATGTGCTGCAACAACCACAACGCGAGGCCAACCTGCATCAGGCCTTGGACGAATACCTGCGCTTCGGCCTGGAGGCCGGGGTGATCTTTGTGAACTGAACGAACGCGCAAAACGGGCAAGGACTACCACTATGAAAGCCGATCTCACCCGCTCGACCGACAAGCCGGACCAGCACTATCGCGCCGTACGCATGCAACAGGGGCGGGTGCAGCTGGATGCGGACTGGAACGAGCAGCAAGACATTCTCAATCGCCGGATCGAGAGTGAAACCGTCGATACCATTGGCCATAGTGGCGGGTCCTTGGCCAACCCCGGGTTTCTGCTGACCGGCAATGGCAAGAACATCGGCATCGGCATCGGCCATTACTACGTCGAAGGCTTGCTCTGCGAAAACGCCAGCCAGGTCCAGGCCACCAGCCAGCCGCACTTGCCGGGCAACGTCTCACCGGTGCTGCCGGCCAATGCCAGTCTGTTGCCATTACCCCCGGCGAATGCGCCGCAGTTGGTCGAGATCAAGGTCTACGACAACAACGGAGCACCCATCGACCCTCCGGACGGGATCTACCTTGGCTATCTCGAAGCCTGGCTGCGGCACATCACGGCGCTGGAAGACCCGCTTATCCGTGAAGTCGCCCTCGGTGGGCCGGACAGCGCGACCCGCGACCAACTGCTGTGGCAGGTCAAGTTGCTGCGTGCCGGTGATATCGGCGCCGACCTGAACTGCCTGAGCGCGCTGGCGGCCTGGACCACCCTGACCACTGCAGTCGATGGCAAGCTCGCGGCCCGCGCCGAACCCAGCACTCCGCCCAAAGATCCCTGCCTGCTGGCGCCGGAAGCAGGCTACCGGCGCCTGGAAAACCTGTTGTATCGCGTCGAGATCCACGACGATGGCAGCGTTTCAGCCGACCAGCGCTACAAATGGTCGCGTGACAACGGCAGCATTGAAACCCGCGTTGTACGTTGGCTGGGCGAGCCGACGGCGGACGAGTTCGAGGTCGCCAGCCTTGGCCGTGATGCCTACCTTGCGATCACCGCCGGCTGCTGGCTGGAATTCTTCGACGATACTTACGAACTGCTTGGCCGGCCGGGGACTCTGGTCCAGGTGCTCAAGACAGAAGGCAATATTGTCACCCTCGATCTGGCCAGCGCCACCGGGTCTCTGGACAAGGCGCTGTACCTGAGCAACCCGCGTGTGCGGCGCTGGGACGGTTGGGCGAAGCTGGTCCCGGCGGCAGCCAATTTGAACAGTGGCTGGGTGGAGCTGGAGGAGGGCGTCGAGATCAAATTCATCCCCGGCAAGTATCGTGTCGGGGATTTCTGGACCATTCCCGCTCGCACCGCTACCGCTGACATCGAGTGGCCGTTGGTGGCCAATAAACCCGCCTTCCAGTCACCGCAAGGGGTATTGCGCTCCTTCACCCGGCTGGCCTTGCTCAACTGCCAGGCCGGGGTCTGGAGCACGCTGTCCGATTGCCGTCAGCTATTTCCGGCGCTGACCGAACTGACCAACCTCTATTACGTTGGTGGCGACGGCCAGGAGGTTATGCCAAACCCTTTGGCGCCACAAAACCTGCCGTTGCCCAGCCCGCTGGAAGTCGCGGTGTTCAATGGCAAGTTCCCGGTTGCCGGGGCCGAGGTCAGCTTCAGCGTCAGTGACGGCACGCTGCCCAATGGCACCGCCAGCCAGATCATCGCCACCGGCGCGGACGGTATCGCCAGCGTGATCTGGAGCCTGGCGCCCGGCGTGCTGAACCAGACCTGCACGGCGCAACTGCTCGAAGCCGGCCAGGTAGCGGCCGGCAAGTACAACGTCCTGCATTTTTCCGCCAGTCTGTCCGTGGCCACACAAGTCGCCTATGACCCGGCGAAGTGCGCCGACATGGCCGCCCAGGGCATTCATACCGTGCAGGATGCGCTCGACGCGCTCTGTCAAAAAAACCACGGCGGTGGCTGCTGCACCAGTGTCGGTGTCGGCGGCGAGTTCGAGAACCTCGACATCGCGCTCAAAGTGTTACTCGAACAGGGTCAACGCGACATCTGCTTGTGCCTGCTACCTGGCGAGCATCACCTGGCCGACAGCATCGACCAGGTCGCGCCGAACGGCACCCATCTGTTCATCCACGGTAGCGGCCCCGCGAGCCGGCTGGTGCTGCGTAATCAAGAGTTCAACTGTTTCGATTTTGCCTCCCTGACGTTTCTGGATTTCGACATCGTCATGCTGGGCGAGAACCAGTGCCTGCGTTTTCAAGGCAATCAGCATTTGCGCTTGCAACGAATGCGCCTGTCGGGGCTGACGGTTCCCGGGATCAGCCTGGTGCAAATCGACGACGCCCAGCGCATTGACCTGAGCGCTTGCCTGATCAACGCCTACTCGTCGAGCGGGACACAGCACGCCCGGGAACTGTTTGATGCCATACCCTTGCTCGCCCCCCTGGAGGCGGCGATGAAATCAGGCAAGGGCGAACTTTTTGCGGCTATCCCAAGCAAGGTGGTCGATGCCTTTGCAGCGTTCAGCGCCGCTCAGCGCAAGGCTTTCGGGCAACAAGTGGATCGCCGTCAGGTAGTCCTCAACACCGATGAAATATTGGCATTGTCAACGCTGCGCAGCGATATCGAACAGGGTGCCAGCCAGCGTCGACTGCTGCTCTCGCTGGACCGTTTACGAACGGAACTGATGCTCAACCACACCGGCTTCGCCCTGGCCCTTGGCGATGCCGAGGCGGATACCTTGCTGGCGGACAACCAGATCAACGGCCGCGTGTCCTTGTACGGCGAGGCCAAGAGCGACGAAGCGCTGGACCTCGATTTTCTGAAAAATCTGGGTGTTGCGTTTAGTCGCGGCCGAGTCCGACTCAAGCCCGGCTATGGCGAATTACGCCTGCGCAATAACCGGCTACAAACGTTGCGCCTGGGCGATGCGATGCTCGACCGCTTGCGGCAACTTGCCGGCTCAGCCGACGGAGGCGAGGTTGAAGGTTGCTATCGCAGTCTGCTGGCGGATTCCAATACATTGGTGGGCACGGAAAACCTGTTGCTGGCGTTGAAACTGTCCCTGAGCCAGAACCAGCTGAGTGTCTTCGGTCACATCGCCGCGTGTATTGCTTCCCAAGGCAAGTACATCGGCAACTTCAGCCTCGAATCCGTCCTGTTCGTGCTGGGTCACAACGCTAACCAACAGTTTGCCAATGCCGGGCTGATTTTCAGCGAAATGTAGCGGGGCGCAGATTCAGAAGGGGATTTGCGTCGATTGAATTAGGCACACTGCAACGACAGATCCGTGAACGTCGAAGAATTGCTTCCGGGTGCCGGGAAGTGGATGGATGCGAGAGAAGCTCCACCAGATACATGATTTAACTTATGGGCGATGACCGGTGTTCATAAGCAACTGTGACTCTTGGTTTTGAGACCCTTGGGTCAGAAACTGGGTTAGAGTGCTCAGCAATGCCTGTTCATAGGGCCTTCCACCCGATTCGGGTAGCCGCGCCAAGCGGTTCCAGCGCACGAGCCGGGCAAAAAAAACCGTATATCAATCGATATTTGAAGAATGAATCGTCCGCTGTTTGTTTCTCTAGATGGGCCCAAGGGAGCCGGAAAAACCACACTTTTGGAGGCCGTTACGAAAGTACTGAGGGCGGACAACAAAAAGGTGATCCGACTTTGCGAGAAAAAAAGCGATCCCTATCGGCGTGAAACAATGACCCTCGTTAACAAGCTCGTCAGAAATCCCACCCGGGATTTGGAGTTGGAGGTTTGTGAGCGCTTTGCAGATAGCCGTACCTGGATTTCCCAGCACGTTCTGTCTAAACAGCCACAAGACAGCATCATCTTGATCGATCGCTGGTACCCGTCTGATGCCGCGTTTCGCCGGCTAGTCCCGTTTGCAGAAATTCTACAGTTGAACATTGATCGAAACGTGCAAGTGCCAGATCTGCATGTCGGGGTTGTCACCAACCCTGAAATTTCATGGGCAAGGGCAGCGGCACGACGTCGTGGACTGAGTAGTACGGTGATCCATAAGCTGGAAGAACATGTCGCTTGTACCCAGGCGTTCGAGCAAGCGATTGCAGATAACGGCTGGGTTTTATGCCGCAATGAAGGAACGATCGAAGACGCAACGATGCAGGTGGTTTTTGAGATTTATAGAGTCCTTCAATGTCCCATAGGCGAAGTTCGCTGCGCCGGTCTTGTCGCCGCAGCGGTAGCCGGCTGATGCTTTGAACTGGGTGCCTGCCATCGAACGCTGAGCCGAAGCTTCCCGAGGCGGGTCATACATGATCAGACGGTTCGAGCGTCGATTGCTGGAGATGAATACCGATGTCAGCATCCGCAATCAACCGGAGCTCGGTAACTAATTGAAAATTAACGCTTTCCGGTTATTTTCTGTAATTAACCGGAAAAAGTAACGAATATTTCGCGTTTTTTCCGGTTAATTACACATCAGGTTGGGCCTCATGCCCCACGCCTAGGTCTCGCTCTTATTCGAAGTAGGCACCGTTCCCCCTTGCGCCGTGACAGCAAACTTGCGCTTGAGCACATGCGGCGCCACCAGCGCTTTGACGCCGGAGTTTGTACTTGTGCCGCCGCCGCTGATTACTGGCAACACCCGCCTCGCGCATCTAGCCGCAAGCCATATGCCGCCCGACACGATGTCCCTTGCCTTGCAGCTCCTTGGCCAAGGTGCACGAGCCGGCAGAGGCTCTGGATTCCTTGTGATGTTCGATCAGCACGGCTTTGAGTTTCTCCCGCTCAGGCTTCACCTTGCCCTGGCGCTGGTGCCTGGCTTTAAAGCTGCTGCGGTTCGCTTTTATTGAAGATGAATCCGACGCGGAATATCTGTTTCGCCCATGAGTCACCCAAAGCTTTCTCAGGTGCCAGACCTATGGCTACATTGTTCAGAAACGATGAACAGACCTTCACCGCACAAGCTGTCCTCTCACCCCTTCGATAGCGTCAATGCTCAAACGCAGTTCAATGCAATTCATTCTAATGTCGACGAAAGATCGGCTCTATTCCAAGAGATGGCGATGGGAGCGCTTGAAGACGATAGAAAAAACCATTCTAGGAACCGTGTTCGCAGTTAACGCTTCGCAGCATACTTCGCACAGATAGTGGTCGCTCCAGGCGTTTTGCGTGATTTGTTAAAAGCCGTACCTGAGGTTGGTACTGTTGTCGGCGCTGGTCCGAGGAGCCAAGCTGCTGCGGAAGGCTGGAGTGGGGAACTTAATACTTTAACCACTATTGATCCGGCGCTCTCTTGAAGATAGATTCATCGCAGCGGATGGCCTTTTGGCATTAAAGTTAGCTAAATGTTTCTTGAGTGGGCGTTGTTGGTCTCAACAAATTTCCGGCCGTAGTCTTCGGGCTTAACATCTGCGGCAATAAGACAGCTATTTCGCTTCATTTGGTCGTGAACTAATTGCAATGCTAGTTGTGGTGTGAAAAGCCAGACTCTTAACAGTGGGCTAAGATATTCTGATGGTATATCAAGTATTGCGTCTAAAAACTCATCCGAACCCACCTTCAATATCATGTTTAAATATTTGATTGATTTCGCAGTGCGAAGATATGATTCTCGCGCGCGTGAAATAAAAGGGGATGTTTTAAAAAACGGATTGTAGCTGTACGGATTTATCATCCATTTTTTTATATCTTTGATGTTCTCTGGTATTTGTAGCTTAAGTAAATTTAACGGTGGGTATGACGGCTTTTGATTTGATAGTATATAGCCAATTATTTGATTGTTTGAGGTTGCATATATCATATATAGCCCAGAGCAAGAGCTACCATAACCATCAGTGACTACTAAGCCGATATCGATATAGAGAAAATCAATTTTCCTATATGTACTAATCATTTCCAAAGCCTTTCAAAAAGTCCAGATAGCTTCGACTGGGAAATACCGAGCACAATTTTGCAAGGCGACGTCGTATCGCGGGAGACTCATCTGAAGGAAAGATCTTGCTAAATCTGCCTATATCATAAGCCGTGCACGAGTAAAGCGAACTGTGTTCGTTTGATATTGATTCAAAGGCGCGAGCGTCTAATTGAGAAAATGCTCCGATGACATAACCTGTTAATATCAATGCACACATGCGTTCAAAAGAAGAAGCAGTGTATGCTCCTATGAGCATCAGCGATCGTGCTCCTGAATGTTTTAGGGCACCCCGCTGCGGAGTAGGTTTCGAATATAGAAAACAGGCAAGCCCCCTATATTCTCCAGCACACAAAAATAACTCCATAACAAAACGGTAAGCAGCCATAATTTCCAGCGCACTATTATCTGTAGAGTTTTCCAAACGATAAATATGGCGCTGTATTTTCAGAGCAAGCAATACGAGTTTTTTGAGACTTAGACTATCAAGAGTACATTTGTGAGTGGCAATGTACTTGTCCGGAAACGCCCTTATACTATTGCGTTGCTTATATGGTAATGGACTTAATAGACACTGATGCACGGAGCAAATAGGATGCGCAGTGTATCTCCAGCGTTTTAGAAATACATAGCATCCCTTTTCCTTTAAAGATTCCATTAGGCAGGCTGTACAAGCGTTTTGCCAATCTGAAAACGGGATCACCCATGTAGTTCTAGGACGGAAAAGATTAAGTAGTATTTGCTGATCGACCTTAATCGTGTCATTCACCGAGGTTGATACTAGGGTATCCACAGAGAAATCAGGGTCAAGGATTGGAAAGCAATCTATATTTGAGTAAAACATAGAATTTATTTTTGTTGATGAAAATAAGCGTGGAGATAATTTAAGCTCACATCTCCTGATCCAGGATGTAAAAGACTCATCGTTGACTGGATTTAACAGCGAATAAAATGGCATTTTGTCCGACCATATTTTTTAGTGATAGATATTCAGTGACATCCGAGTTCGCGAATGATGGGGAAAGTAGCTCCGCCACGGCGTACTCCCGAACCAAATTCAATAGATTTCCGGTGTTTCCATCGCACAGCTTATAAAGTTGATCTCTGCCAACGCTCAGATTCACCGTGATCTTGAATTTAGTTTGAAGATTGTATTGGAGTTCGCCAATGTATAGCGAAAATTCCTGGTCATCGTTCCATTCGTCTATACGATGGATTGTAGCTGACTCTTCATTCGCAAAGCGTTTGGCGTAGGCGGTATCGTGAGTTGATAATATTACATCCACGCAAACAGTATGGAGGGCAATGCTAAGCCACGCCTCAACTGCTTGTTGCTTGTCTGCCGATTTATAAAGATTCTCTGAGAAATCTTCAAAAATAATACAATCAATTTCCGCGAGCTCAATTAGATCAATCACTGGAGGAGGGATATAGCTTGTTTTTATCTTTAGATCAGATTCATCGAAATCCAACCCATAATATTGCAATAAAAGTCTCCATGGATTGAACTCTTCATCAAGTGGAGATGGGCGCAAAACTATTACGTTTTTTAAGTTGCGTTGCAATCGTTTGCGGCACAGTTGAATTGCAGTTGAACGTCCTGAGCCAGTCTTGCCTAAAATAATGTGTAATGATCCTGCTTTATCAGTGCTTAAAAGCGTCGCTACGATAGCATTTGAAATGCTTAACACTTGGGGTGTTGGTACATTAAACCTATTATGAATCCGCGCAATTTTGGCATCGAAATTATGTTTGGTCATTTGTTTGCTATCGTTTGATGCGCCGAAGCAACGACACTCCGTATTTTGCTGCTAAAAAAGGCGCATTAGTGATAAGCTCAATTGTGATCTTTTCTATGCCAGACGAAACAGCTTCTGCAGCGCAAACCTGAATGATTTTTACTACGTTATCCATCACGCCATCCGCTTGCTTTAATATAGCGGTTGCTAATTCCTTACTGTGCAAATGCGAGGGTTGTTTTAAGGGTAGTGTGCGCTCATAAGCTGCAATAAACCCCCTGAACTCTTCGTTCAATTTCCATTTCTCTAAAGGCCACTGCAAGTAGCGGCGTTCCAATTGTGGGTCTAGACGAAGAGCCTCGCTTGCCTTATCTACACCAAAGGCGAAAACACTAAGATTGTACTGATCACCGGAGAGGTTTTTGAGTAGCGAAAGGTTGATTTTCTGCTGCATTGTCGAAAGCGTCACGGCGTCGTGGATTTCGTCAATGACAATACCTTTGATATTATTTCGTTCGACAGTTCGTGCAAATTCTTTTGACGCATTGTACCCGCTGAATTTCTTGGTGACCTCCATACCAAATGCTTCGAGCAGTAGTTCCCTGAAGTTGTAATTATTCGGGTTCTGCCTGAAGCTCATGAATACCAATTTATGTTTTTCATTTTTGTTGACTTCTTTTATTTTATTGATAATGCTTGTTTTTCCGTACCCACCACTACCCCAAACCAGCATGCAGGGGGCCTGAACCTTGTTTTCAGTTCGTAACATGTAGTGCATTGCATTCAAGATCGCTTGGGAGTTGGGGTATTCGATAAATACGTCTTGTAGACATATCATGAGTCGTTCCTCCTTAGTGAGGTTTAACAAATGTTGCCTTGATTGACGCACATGGCTTACATCGATAGTCGTATCAGTCATTTTGGTCAAATAATCTAGGAGTTAATGAAAAATTTACTTCGCTTTCGTCAACAATAAAGTCGTCGCTAGGAATATGCGCATCCCAGACAGCTTTAGGAATACCATGCTTACGTTGCTCGGCGTGATGGGCGTTTCCTTCCAATTGTTTACTCGCTATCTTGGCGATACGAGTGCTTCGTTGGCTGTTTTTGACCAGTGCATTATTGGTGCGCATTTGCCTGAGCGCATCCTCGTCTGTGATTGTGCCTGGCGGTATTTTTTTATTGTGCTGGCGGTCGCATCGATACTCTTCATAGCTGATATAGTCTTGCCCTGAGGAAACTTGTGGAACTTTAACGTATTCACTATCAATGCTTACCCATACTATGGTCATGTCAAATGGGTCGAACTTTACGACAACTCTAGCTCGTCCCTGTATGCGATTTAACTGGCTTGAATAATAGCGCCTTTTATTCAGGGTTATACCGTTATTTCTCACGGGCTTTATTGTTTCTGGTAAAAAATCCAAATAAAGCGCTCGCGGATTTATCGCTACTTCAGGAAGTTGGATTTCGGTGCTATCGAACGCCTTCTCCCAAGCATCCTTAGGAGAGGTTCCTAGCTCGGCATGGACCGTGCCGTGATATATAAGGACTTGTCCGGCAAACCAAGTACAAAACTCTTTAAAGGTTAATGCAGATTGTTTTTCGCTATCGTAGTCTCCACGCTGTTGAGTGTTAGAGAACGTAGTGCCAGGTAAAAAATGGACAGCCGAAGTCATAAATGTGCCTATTAGGCGCTCTATATGACCTCCCATGTGCTTTTTTCCAGGCTTTCGCCACTCCGGTTTTATTTTGTATTTACGCATTGCAGCTTCAACAATCGGAGAGCGAAACTCCGCAGCATTGTCCATCAATAAACGTTCTGGAAATCCAAAATACGGGTAGTGACATGACTCGCTGGCCAATTGAAAGTAACCTGTATTCTTAGGAAGCATCGCCATGCCCATGGTTTGTTGCACAGATATAATTGAGGGTGGAAACATAGTTAAGTAGTAACCCAGTATGACGCGTGTGTGTAGATCCATTATTACCGACAACCAAGGCCTTCCAATTATGATTGTGCGGTCATGTTCGGCACGGAGGAGAAGGTCCACGCGCGTATGATCCATTTGAGCTACTTGTAGCGGATAGTCGGTATGAGCAATACCGGGTCGAGGCTGAAACATTTGATTTGAAGAATCAACGCCATGTTTTTCCTATAAGTGTTTTTTTGATCAAATCCCACGATTATTTTTTTTACCGATGCCCTGCTCGGTGAAGTCAGGCCTTTTGCAAAACATTCACTTTGTACCTGTTTCCACACATTTGAGTATGAGGCGGACCGGCCGTGATAGTGCTCGTTGTAGCAATCCGTGATGATGGTTTTAATTTCTTCAGTAACTCTCATGCTCCCTTTGTGAGGCCCAGGGTTGCCTTTTATTAACGTAACTGGGCCTAGTTCGGGGCTGTATTTTTTTTTCAGAGCGTAAAACGCAGTTTTTTTTAAGCCAAGCATGTCGGCAGCTTGTTTTACAGATAATGAACCGCCTAAGTAAAGTTCGATAACTACTGAACGTTCGCCAGCTAAAATTATTTGTGTGGCGTTATGCTCGGTAAGAATTCCCTCTATTTTTTTATGGCTTTCTAGGCTGTCACTAGATTGGGGAATGGGTTGGATATGTGCGACGTCTACAACCGATATGGTTTCGCAACCATAGTCACTGACTATAACGTCTCCTTTTTTTCCAATATCCCTAACTATCGACAGTACTCCATTAGCCACCACGAGTTGGCCTCGTTTGATTGCAATCCTCAACATAAACTCCCAGAAGGTATAAATATCAGCATTTTGGGTTCCGATGCGTCGTCATACAGTACGTTGTCGATAGCGTGACTGCTGATACCGTTTTCGTAATTAAAATGCTAAGAGGGAATTTGGAATTGCGCTAGATGCGAAATATAAATATTTTTTTACCGTGAAACCCAGTAAACACGGGATAAAATGGCGTTGAAATGTTTACGCATCGACGACTAAAAAAATCTCTTGCCTCCGTACCATTTTGTACGGAATGATATTTTTAGTTATCCGATACGGTGGTGGTCGATGGGGCGCAAGAGAAAGACACTAATACAGGTGCTGAAAGCATCAGCTTTAGCTCACCTGCTGGCGGTACTTGCGGGTGTGAAGCCAAACGGGCATCAACTCGCAAGGTGGTATGAGAGGGAACTGGGATTGCCCCATGAGTCTGAATCTAATAGTACCTGGGGGAGATTTCTTGAAGGTTTAATGCCCCAAAAAACTAGATTGGCTATATTGCTTGATTTGGAACCTGCACTCGTTAAATTATTTAATCACCCTTTGTGGGATATCATGGATGAGGAATCTGATTTAGTAGATATTTATTCTATTTTAAAAAATAGGACATATCCAAAAAAGTCATTTTACTTGTCTTCACTCGAAGATGACATGAGCACAATGTCAGCGCTGGACCGTATTGCGTTATTTGTTTTAATGATATTGTCGGCCGAAGATCATGAATCCACTGTTTCTATAGTGACTAATTGGTTGGCAGACAGTTACGCCCAGCTTAGCCTAGAGCCTGAATGGTTTTATTTGAGTACGGCTTTATCAAATTTAATACTAATAAGATTTGAGAGCGTCCCTTGGTTTTCTTCGGCCGAATTTATTTCATCTAACAATGAAGCAAACCATAAATTCTGGAGCGCTATTTTTGATGATTACAAGGAGAATAAGCGAGATTTGAGTCCTGCCACGTGGGCGGTATGGTGCGGTTCGGTATCTCGCTTGAATTGGTTAGAGAGAAAAGCATATCTAGAGTTTGTAGGTAACGCTTCACCTTGCGATTCCGATGAGAAAAAGACTGAACAAATATATGTCTATAGGAAAGTGCGCAATCGTCGATATGAACTTATCCGAAAAGCGCGTAGGCTCTCAATTGATTTCTTGATGGGCAATTAAGGTTTGACGGATTTATTAAGCGACTCTATAAGCTGCTGCTGAAAAAATTGTAATGTGCTCAAAAGGTTTTGATATTTTAGATTCTCTTCCTTTAGTTCCAGAAATATCGTGGTGATTTCTTCTATCACTTGGGGGTTCGAAGTGACTGCGCGAAGCTTGTTAATGGTCTCTAACAGGCGAACGAAGTCATTGCTACGACTCCACGAGTCGGAGGAGTTTTTGAAGCGGACGTCAGGAATATTGAACCTCGTAGTCATTCGCGATTGATCCGAACAGCTGTCTGTGTTTTTAGCTTTCAAAGCTCGCAGATGTTTTACTATAGTGGTTTTTGATCCATGATTACCTAGTTCCGTACGAATAGCGTCCAAAGTTGGCTTAGTACCATTCTCCTTTAGTCTGAATAACGCTTGCTCTACCATCTCTTCACTAATAATCGGTCGCATGATTTCATCCACCGCCAGTCCAGGGATTATCTTACCATAAGCGCACATGGATGCTAGCAACAGCGATTCTATGTTCGGGCCGATGCTATATAGAATCGTAGTTAAATCGTACAAATTAGGCGTCGGACCGTAATAGCACCTTCCTATCGCTCTACAACGCGGCTCGCGCTTTTACCCAGCTTAACGTCGATCATTGCAATTTCCAGTAGAAGAGTCAGTGGCCACACGAACTGGTATCGTACGCTCTAGTGTACTACCAGTATCTTCTGATCCATCATTTGGTACTTTAAGGAAAATAGCTTCGATATTTATCAGGCTCTAGCATGCGTGGCCGATTATTTGATATCAACTGAAACATATTGATTAAAGTTGGAAGATCGCCTTCACGTCTGACCAGTTTTGCAGAATGTTAGCAGGTAGATGCATACCCATATGGTGCTCCTTACGTAGAAAACACGATGAGAGCCATCAATCGCTTTGTTTGTCGGGTTCGCTTGGAAACGTTGTTTCTAATTTCTATAGATGCTTCCGATCAAGGCCTTCACGCACCCATCGAAGCGGGTTTCACGAGTGAGAGTATCTGTCGTCTTTTTGAACCTCCCGTCATCAGCGCTACTGTGCGCGACCAAATTATCCCGTATAAGACGCTCACGCGCACGTTGACAAATGGAAACCGGCTCACAGCCATCGAAAGTGATCGCTTGTTCGTGCTGTACACATCATTGCCATAGCCGACCAGCGGTTCTGCGACCAGCAGAAAGCAAAACGCTGGCTTTCGGCTTCCAAATCACGCTTTTCGGGCAACAGTCCGTTCGCGATGCTTTTCACCTTCCAAGGCTCTCACCTGGTTGAGGAAACGTTGTTTCAGGTCGCAGAAGGTTTCATATTTTGATCTGCGACACCGCAGCGCTTATTGGTGGTGAGAAAGCCAGATACGCGATTGGATTAGAACGGCTAGACGCTTCTGCGGTGAAACAGAGGCAGCAATTGACGGCTAGTTTTGTTCAAGTAGAAGTGTGTGTTTTTTAGACGAAAGAACGATGCGGTCACCCGCGCTGGCTGTCTTCAATCTCGCGCCGAATTCGTTCTACCAGCGAATCGAAATCAGCTTCTGGGTCAAGGAGTAAAAAACTCTTCACAAGTAGGGTGAGAGGGTGCACGTCCATCCTTTGAGCTAGCTCCGATGCCTTCTCCAGCGTGACATTTTTAAGCCCCCGTTCAAGCGTGCTGAGGTAGGTCCTGCTACTGATTATTCCGAAGTCTTCTTGTGTTAAGCCACGACGAATTCGAGTGGTGCGTAATGCGATGGCAAATGCCTCTTTGAGTTCCATTGTGTTCGACCCACAAAAGGAACGATGAAGCCTTTTTGAGTTCTATAGGGCTACAATCTATAGTATTCATTTTTTTGGTAACTCTTATGACTTCGCTGCAAATTACCTCCCGTCAGGTAGCTGCACATCGCAATGCAGATAGCTTCTCCACCATGATCTTGGTAGCGGTTGCAAATGTTATTCATCCTGAGCGGGGGACCGAAATAGTCAAACGCCTGTCGGGGCAAAACCTGGTTGAACTCTTTTTAGAGCTGGATCATCCAGATTCAGAAAAAGATCTCGTTGGTATCCTGCTAGCGGTACCTCCACAGCTAAATGGTTCGCCCCAGTGGGTCGCGGAGACTGTGGTCGATTTCGCTCAAGTAAAACTTCGGACTCCCGTCGAGCCTTGCGTGGATACCTTTGCGTATCGCCTCGCCTCCAACGAGGTTTTCCGCGACAACGAGAAGATCGATCCTGCGGATGTCTTGTGCTGGCGTTCACTTTATGAAGTATGCACGCCTGATGGCCCCGAGGCTGTAGAGTTGCTTGCCCACCAGACTTGGCTATCCGTTGTCGTTGCTCGGTTGGTGAATGCGGTTAATTCTCCTGATGCATCAGGTGATATTGAGTAATCGACGCTGTCTTCTCGGCACGGCCTCGCTGCCGCCTCGTCCACAATGCTGGTAGGTCGTACCACGGGACCCAAAATGAAAGGAAAACGTAAGATCAAAAACGCCAAGTGGCTTTTGATGATTCAATTTCAGGTCGAGTCCCGTCGGACATGCGCAAAACGATCAAAAAATGCGGCCAGTAGATTCCTAGACTCTGTCTCGCCTTTTGTAATGGAATGCGAGCCTTGTGGAAGACTTGCGGGTGGGGCGTGCCGAGCGGCAACTGAGGCAATCATCAATCAATAACTCCGCTCCCAGGTACCGAGTCCCATGCTCACTTCGAACCTTGCAGATCTCCTCGCTCAGACCGTTGATGCAGTGACGCACGTCGGTGAATTACTCGTTGCCGAATGGGGAAGGGTAGGAGGACCACGTGGTGAAGGCGACAAGGCAGAAGTGGATATGGAAATTGAAGCTGTTGCGAAATTGCATTCCACTTGCCCACCCGTTTGCCTTCGACTTGGCCAGCACGCTTCGTAACTATGACCGGCAAAGAGCGACCCAAAGCGGATGGTCAAAGTGAACGCGTGCGCATTGCTTTGACGATCCGTTATCGGTTTTTCAAACGCTTTATTCCATTGGGCACCTCATCCCCAAGTTTCTTTGAGTACAGTTCGAAACAGCTCCGAAAGTAATGGCTCAACGTCTTTGCGCTCGGTGCGTATCGGCTTAATGGACTCAAGTCGATTCAGTTCACGCTCAATGAATTGTTGGATGGGAGTGATCTGGGGTGATAACCCCATCTCCGGAGACGCGCGCTTGATCGCAAGCAATTCATCAATGGCCTGCTGGAGCCCGGACTCTCGCTCGATGACACCGCGCAGCTTCTCAAACTCTATGGGGGCAGGTGTACCAAACTGCTCAAGCCACCGCACCGATAACAGCGGGCGCAGAACGTAGAAGTATTTTTTCAGCGGTACCTGAGGGGCCTGCAAATATCCCCTATAGTTGGTTTTGGCCATGCTGCGATAGTGGTAGACGCCACTCTCCAACGAATACACCTGCGGCAATAACTCCTTTGCCCGCTCGTGGAAACAGCCAGCATGCTCGTAAATGATGGTCGACTGTATCCACTCCACAAAGCCTGGATTGGACTTCCAAAATAGCCTGAGTGCCTTACGTAGATCCCAGCCATTGATATCCATGTCGTCAATGATCGGATACTCGATGACGTCGCGTTGCTCCTCGAGGCCGACAGAGAGATACCACTCGGGTTTATTTACGTAGATGAAGCGTGCGTCGTAGTCGCTGTTGGGAGAGGCAAATCCCCAGGCACGACTGCCAGACTCAATAGCTAAAAGAACTTTCACGTCATGCTCGTTCTCAGCACGACGTAGCCGGTCTCGAACCTCTTCTTGAACAACGATAGAAACCATGAGCCAACTCTAATGAGACGATGTTTCGACTGCACGCTACTCATCCCGTGGTGGACTGTCCAGTGACCGCTTCTGGCCGTACTTTGCCGGTCTTCACTGTGGGAATACTGGTAGATTTCGATGCATTCGGGTGGTTCGGCGCTGCATTTCGTAGCTAGGCGCGCAGCTTACGCTGCGCGTAAAGCTTTAGGATTAAGTAAAGAAATTTTGTCATTGCGGGTGATTTATGCATTCAGAGAAAAGATTTCTTTCCCTTAGAGCTGATATTTAAGTGCAAAGTGGAGAAACAAAACGACGCATCTACCCGCGCGCGATGAGTTTCGTCGTCATTGGGTTTCTCGGTATCACGAGTAGTCGAAATCGACCCAAAGAGAGGGTGGCGACAGGCAGAAATCGGCTTCAATCTCACCAGCTTTGAGCGAATACGATAAACAGCCCTAGGTTGGCTAGGGAAGGTTGGGCTGACTGCGCATGTAGGTACTCACCTTAAATTGTGCAAGGTGAGCTGGACGGACGCTTACCTCCAAGTTGCGTAGACACGTCCAGTAGGCATCACAGTGAGGCTTTGCAGGAGGCGCCATGATCAAGCTGAATCGCTTCGGTGCCCTCCAACCGGCAAAATGCTCGCCCGTTCTTGGTTATGACGAAACTGTGCCCCTGGGCGACCAGCGCAATAAGGCGTCGGAGTCGCCGGCGAGCTTGGCTACAGCTGACGGTTGTCAACATAACTGAGGCACCTCTTGTATGGGGTTCTAGGGCGTAGCGTCATGCAGCCCTCACGTGCAGTGCAGTTCGTCGCACCTATAATCGAAACCGTTAGGCAAACACGCTCCAGCGTCCCCCTAAACGAAAAGCCGAAAATCAGTACCTGCCCAGTCATTTAGCTGACGCCGCATAAGCGGGTCTCGATGAAACATTCGGTTTTTTCTCAACACTCGGCTGGCAGTGGTTGGTCGACCATGGCAATACCGACCCGTCGGATTCCCCAGGATGAATCGCGAAGACCGGTCGCACATTTCGCCCTAGCTTATTGCCAACGCCTTCCATCAGGTTGCACCACCCCACTCAAGGGCCTGAAGAATACGACGAACTTGTTTAGCGCCGATCTCGGTTTCGCAGAGCATGATCGGTGCCGTCCCACCGAGCGCTTTATTCGGTGCCGACATCCACTGTGTGGCTGTCATTTGTGTCTCAAATATCGCCTCAGCCAAGCGACTGAGCGTAGCAATTCTGTCCACACGCTCGGAGGCGACAGAATCCAGTTTCTTGTGCTCTCGCCGGCGTCTTTCCAGGGTCGAAATTGAGGCATTGAGCAGCGTTTCCAGGTGGCGCTCTTGAAGGTCGAAGGCCAAACGAACAACCTGGATGAGGTCAGCGGGCAACCCTTCTTTAATTTGGTGCAGCCTCTGCGCATCCGTCAGCGACTCTTGATCGGAACAGAATCGCCAAAAGGCCGCGATCGCCACCTCTCGAGACACCTCTTTCTTTTTTACCGGACGTCGAGTCGCAGTTGAAGTGCTCATTAACACTTCCCCCCAATGATTGCCCATCCTAAGGAATATGAGCTAACACCGGTCTAACCGGAAGCGCCATTGAGCGCCAGTGGAATTCCATAACACCCTAGGTCGATGAGGCGAGGGAGCCCTTTCCCCTCTACCTACCCATGGCTCAGGATCAGCGGCTTTGAGCTGATGATGAGTGGCCACGGCGGTCAATCGATGCTGGAGCTCAGGAAGGGTTCGGTCAGTCGGTCGACTCTGCGCTCTTCGAGCTGCCCAGCCAGTAGGATCTCGTTGGCAAGGGGATAATGGCGTAACAGCTGACGGGCCTGACGGCGAATGGACTCTGACTGCGCAGGATCTTGCGCCAGCTCGACCAGAAGGTCTCGCGTCTGGATGAGTGCGCGCGTGCGCTCGTTGGGCATTGTCATGGTGTCCTCCTCGCACACACCGTGCACGGTCCAGCCGCTCCGCGCTTGATGGCGTCCGACGCAGTTTTTTACCTGGTAAATCGCCTACAGCCTACACCTAAACCAAGACGGCCCATTGAGTCTATCACCGGGATCGGCCCGGGCTTTTTGTGAATCAGGCCCCTGTCCTTCTCGGCGTACCGCCAATCGCGCCTCTGCGCGCCAAAACCGTCATGAGGTTTGAGAATCTTGGTTTCTCACACCTGTTGAATTGCTCACTTCAAGGGTGAGTTGGCCATGTCACCGCCGGCAACTTGTGTTCAATCGCCGCCGCTGAGATGTGCCGTTCGCTTATGCCCGTTTGAAGATTAGGTGAAGCGCGCGGGCTCGACTCAGGGTGTAGCTGAGTCGCTCGACTTCGGCGTCAGGACTATCGCATCTTCGATCACTTCAATCGTCAACACGTCACCGATGCTCAGTCCAAAACTGGCGAGAAGATCCGTCGGCAAGTCAATGATGACGTCGCCACTTCCATCCAAAGGATCTTGGCATTTCACTGTCCAACGTTTGGCTTCGGTCATGATGTTACTCACACTTTTTGTCGTGGCGGGCACGATTCATTAAGCTCGCAATGTCTTCGCATGTTAAATCATGATGCTGACTGCTGAGGACTTCTTCTGGTCGTTCACTTCTGGTCATGTTTGCTAAGGGAGTGGGTCCAATCCGGGGCAAGTGGCTGGTTAGGTCGAATGCAAATGGGTGGTCAAGTCAGTTCAAACACCCAAGTGTCAGCGGATCTGGAGAAGTGGCTCCAGCCAGCGGTGAGTTCAGCTAGTCTTCCCGCACCGGTTACTCAACGACGACCCCCATGCCAGATAACTCTGAAACGAATATAGCCACAGCAGACGCTCTGACACTGCTCCTGCACAACCAGCACGCCATATGTGCGGCCATTGAAGAGGTGACCAAGTGGCTCTCTGAGAATGGAGTGGGGAGTGTTGCCGCTAACGCAATTGCTGCCATGGAAACGCTGGACAAGAATGCTCAAGGCATCACAGACGCTATCATGAGACTACGGCAATTATAGGCATCATCTAACGCCCTGTTACCCATCTTTCACTAGCGAGTCCCGATGTAATGCGGGAAAAAATGGGATTCTTTGTGGGAGATTACATTCCACTCGCCCCCCCCATTTGTATGTCCACCGACCAGCCGTTTGAATTCAACTTGACCTACAGGCGCCGCAGTGACGACCGGCAGAGAACGACTCATTGCTGCCCTCCGCTAAGGGCAGCCAGGGATTGTGAATTCAGCAGGTCGATGCAACACAACCCAACTCAGTGTTAGCGATATGCAGACGGCCTCAACGATTGAGCCTGGTAATTTTTGAACCCTGCAATCCCAGCCCGGCCATTAAGCCCTTTTGATCAAAGATGAACGCATAGACATCGGACTGAGCCGTCGAGGTAGTCAACGATTTGGCCATGCCCGAATCTACGACCACGATGCTTGGGCCCACGCCGACCTCAAATCCATTAACATTTTTCAGGTCGTTCATCGCTGAATAGGTCATGAAGAACATCACGTATCCAAACCGCTGCACGCCCGCCTGAAGGCCGTATGAGGCCGCTGTGGTCGCGAAGTATCCCGTGACTTTTCCGTTCTCAATGAGTTCGCCTTCGCCATGCTGTGCGCCGGCGATGAGGCCCGCTTTCAGCACATCAGGGAAAACGAGGATACCCTTGGCTCGCTGCGCCAGGGCGCGCGCTTGCGGCGTTTTGGTATACAAACTCTGTAACGCCGCGTTCGCGTCCCGGTTCATTTCTGCGTTAGCAGCCTTCACATCTGAGGCGGAAGTAGATTGATTCGTTTGGCAGCCCGCCGTGATCGCGAGTACTGAAATCATTGCCATCATTCGAAGATATTTGATCATGAGCAATACTCCGTTTCTGAACCTGCCATTGAGGAACCTGCGTGGCGATAGCCGTTGCGGATCAAAGACTGACGGGGTCGATCTTTCCCTTAGACTTTAATCCTAATAAGCAGTTGGTCAAATGCCATGCACATGCACATGCACATGCACATGCACATGCATGTGCCTCAGACGAAATCGACAGTCAGCTGTTGGCCGATCTCTGCCCTTTACGAAGGGCGGCTTTGGGTCGATTCTGTTGAAAAAGTCGGATTTTCAGCCTGAGTAAAATCAAGCACAGCTACCACCGGATAGCCTACTCACCACTTTGTGTGGTTTCTCGGCCCTTCGTTGACCTTTGCTGCGTCGTTATTGGGTTAATTTGAGGTTTTTGGCTTAGTGCAGGCGCACCTATCCCGTGACTGGTGGCCCTTGAGATGTCAGTTTGGCCAGCCGACGTAGGTTCTGCACTGTGGCTGCCAGCGTGAACTCATCGGTCGCGCCACTCATGCCACGTAGTCGCAAGCGATCCAATTTCAGGATGCGCTTGAGGTGGGCAAACAACATTTCGACCTTCTTACGTTCATGGCGAGAGCGCACGTACTCCGGCGTCGCTGCGATGCGTCGAGCGACATCACGAGCGGCTTCATGAACGCTGCGAGCGATCTTGCGAAACGACGTGTTCGGGCAGCACTTGGCTTTCATCGGACACGTCGCGCAGTCGGTCTGTCTGGAGCGGAAGATGATGGTGTTGGCTTTGGTGACGTGCAAACGCTCGTTCTTGAAGGCTCGCCATTCACTGCGTAATACGTTGCCAGCTGGGCAGCGGTATTCCTCGGCCTCTTCATTCCAGTGGAAATCGTTACTCGAAAAACTGTCGTTCTTGCGCTCGGTTTTGTCCCATACCGGCACATGCGGCTCGATGTCTTTTTCCTCCACCATCCAGGCCAACATCGGCGCTGTACCGTAAGCGGTATCGCCGATGAGGCGATCCGGCTTGATGTCGAACTGCGCTTCGACCCGGTCGATCATGGTCTTTGTACTCTCGACCTCAGCCGTGCGATGAGCCGGTGTGGGTTCCACATCCATGATGACGCCGTGCTCGGTATCGATCAGATAATTCGTAGAGTAAGCGTAGAACGCTGGGCCGCCTGGAGCTGCGGTCCAGCGGGCTTGAGGATCAGTCAGCGATAGGCGCTTCGGCAGCGTTTCGGCCAAAGCCTCTTCATCGAGCGCCTCAAGATACTCACGTACAGCGCGGGTGCTAAAGGCCGGATCGCTCCAGTTGATCGGCTCATCGCCCGGTACGCCGCGTTGCCGGCTGGCATCCGCCTTGATGATGCTGGCGTCCACGGCAAAGCCTTCGCCCTTGACCAACCCAGCGTCCATGCAACGACGCAGCACCTCGTTGAACAGCCAGCGAAACAGATCGCTGTCCCGAAAACGGCCGTGTCGATTTTTGGAAAAGGTCGAGTGATTGGGGACTTCATCTTCAAGGCTCAACCGGCAGAACCAGCGATACGCCAGGTTCAAATGGGCCTCTTCGCACAACCGGCGCTCTGAGCGAATGCCGTAGCAATAACCCACGATCAGCATGCGGATCATCAATTCAGGATCAATCGACGGGCGCCCAATCGGGCTGTAGAAGTCGGCGAGGTGATGGCGCAAATCACTCAGATCGAGACACCGATCAATGCTGCGCAGAAGGTGATTGGCTGGGATGTGATCTTCAAGGTTGAACGAGTAAAACAGTCGCTCCTGCCCACTCGATAACTGTCCCATCATGCTGTGTGATCCCCCGCCGGCCAATGCAGCAATTTTGCCGCAGCCCAGACATGGGAGCTACTTTTTCAACAGAATCGGTCGAATAGCGACGGTCTAGCATCGACCGTCACTAAGGATGCTCAGACTTCAGTCTGTTCCGCCATTTCCAGGGCATCATCGACCTCGATTCCCAGGTATCTGACGGTGCTTTCAAGCTTCGTATGTCCCAGCAAGAGTTGAACTGCTCTCAGGTTCTTTGTTCTGCGATAGATCAACGATGCCTTGGTTCGTCGTAGCGTGTGAGTACCGTACATGGTTGGGTCAAGGCCAATGGCGGTCACCCACGCTTTGACTATTCGAGCGTACTGTCTGGTGGAGAGATGGTTAGAGTCATGCAACCGGGTCGGAAACAAGAAATTCTCACTGCGCAGGTGGCCTGATGCATCCAAACCTCCAAAACCGTTCGGGTTTGCTCAGTGATTTCAAATTGTACTGGGTGATGAGTTTTCTGCTGCATCACGATGACCCGTGACGACACATGTTCCCCGTGGGCTATGTCTCGGACTCGCAGCTTGGTTAAGTCACAGGCACGCAGTTTGCTGTCGATGGCCAAGTTTAAGAGCGCCAGATCCCGTGTCTTCTCCGCGAGCTGGAGTCTGACCCGAATGGCCCAGATATCTCTGACTCGAAGTGGTGCTTTCTGCCCGACAATCTTTCCCTTGTTCCAAGGCTGATGGCTGTGTGCGGCATTAGTGTTCATGGCTGATCCTCCACGTTGAGGGAGGATGAGGGTGGATCAGTCACAGTGAGTGAGGGGCGCAATTCGACCCACAGCGGTCAGGCTGGCCAGGTGCGCACCTTCTCGCGGCGTGAACGCGCCGGCACCCAGCGGGCGCCGAGGCGGATCGACAGCCCAATCCGGCCCGCCATCGACCTTGGCCACCAGGCATTCGCCCACGGCGTGCTGCTCGACTAGGGCGCGGAGCACCTCTTCCTGAATGCCTTCACCAATCACTGCTCATGCTCCACGCGCCGCGCCGTGGCCGCGTTGTCGAAGGCCACATACAACCCTTCAAGGCTCGCCGTGTTCAGCGCCTTGACGGTTTCCAGCCCCAGGACAAAACCTTCAGCGCGATCAGCGGCGCTGAACAGCTCGTCCGCCGTGCGCGCCTGCTGAATGCGCTCCAACAGTTTCAGCGCCTGGGTGCGCATCACCGCCGGCAGGTTCAGCGTGGTCAGCGGGTCGTGTTGGTCGTGACCAGTCATTGCTCGGCCTCTAGCAGGCGCTGCGTGACGCGCGCATGCAGGTCTTCGCGCACGCGCACCAGGGCGTGGAAGGTGTCGAGGTCGATCACTTGCGCCTGACTCAATGCCGCGCCCCAGCCTTGTGCGTGCGCGGTGCGACGCTCCAGGGCGCTCCAATCGCCGGCCTGCTCCAGACGGTTCGCGATGTCCTGCCAGGCTTCTTGCAGGGAGCCTGGCAGGGGCGGCGTCGGTGGCGGCAGCTGATCGGCCGGGATCGGTGCGGGTGAATGGGGCATGGTGGGATCCTCCGTTTTCGAGTCAGTGGCGGTCTGCGCGTAAACCAGACTACGGGGGGATGGTAGACCAGTCATCAAGGGGCTGGTGTCCGTGGCCCATCAAGAAGGCCCCCGCACCGGGCTGAGGTGCGGGGCTGTTTAACATAAGCGGTGATATGAGACAGACCTTGGTGGTCTAATCGTTATTATGTAACTTTGGCGTGACATAGGGGGGGGCTTATGCCACGCATAAAACGATCAGTTCGTTCGCCACGTAACTTTTTGTAAACAACATAACATCCGAATCTTCTGGCGGCTGGTTGCTCTCAAATAGAAAGATAATGTCACGAGGATTACTCAAACAAAAATAGCGCGACACATAAGTGTTACTATTGCGTGACATCAGCATTAAAATACTTTTCAGATATTTTTTTCAGCGTGCCATCGGTACGGAGCCTCTCGATTGCCTGATTCACCGCCACCTGTAATTCAGGTTCGCCTTTGCGGAGGGCAATCCCCACTTCCTGACGAGATAATAGCTCGCCGGAAAGAGCCAAGTCAGAGAGTGGATCAAATCCCCAATTTGTTTCATATTTTCGATCAGAAAACATATCCTTGGGATGAACATGAGCATTGACCACTTGAATGGCATCAAAGCGTTTTTCCAGAACAATATCGATCACGCCATTACTCAAATCGTGGTACATCACTGCGGGATCGTCATAAGTCTTGATGATGGCTTGCGGGGCATTGGCCGTGGAGTAGATAGTGTATTGGTATATGCCAATTTTTTTGCCATTCAGATCAGTATCTGACTTGATCATGCCTGCATTTTTTTTCATCGTCAGGGCCTGTATTCCGAACACAATGTAGGGCGTTGAGAAGTCGAAATTCTCCTTGTAGTCGTCGGTGACGGTCCACTTACCAATGATCAGGTCTATGCGCTTGCTTCCAAAAGCAGAGTAACCATTTATCAATGATGCAACTAAGTTGTCCTGCTTTGAAGGCCTCAATTTGGCTTTAACCCCTAATTCTTTTGCTATCGCCTCGGCAAGTTCAACCTCGAAGCCGGTTAGCTTACGACTGGCATCCATATAGACAAAAGGTGCGTTGCTATCAAATCCGACGGTTACTTGCCCCTCCTCGTTGATTTTTTGAAGTTGCTGCCCAGCAGTAACTTGTCCTGGCAGACCGAGACCTAGTGCTAACCAAAATGAGAGCGCCAGTAGGGCACTGCAGTGCTTATTCATATGTGAAGCCCTTTATGTACGAGAAGCCGATGATAAAAGAAACTGCCGCGCTTTAGAAAATGTTCGAAACAATCTCGGCAAGTGAATGCTGATTTTTTCAATACCGGTCGCCACTGAATTGAGAGCCCTTTATCCTGACTGGGGATAACATTTGGCGGTAGAACCATAAACAGGACGGTGGGTGTAGCGGCTCGATAACATTGGCGGCCCGACCCGATTACATCGCTCATTTCGGGATCACATTAGCTGAGAATATCGGGCAGCTCCGGCCCACAATAAATGAGAATGAGCCCTCCGGCCACGAGCAGAGCCAGAGAAAACAAAGACAGCTTTTTCCATAGGTAACGCCATCAAATGCCAACCCTTGGATGATCAGGGTAAAAGATCACTCAATGAGAAGCGCTACCGGATGCGTCAACTGGGAGAGAGATCCTGCCAGACGCCGTATTTTCCGTATGCATTTCATTACCGTCAGTTCCTAAACGGCTGGTTGCAGTTAATGTGAGCACGTAGAAATCGATTGCAAGCATGCACCGCTGAATACAAGCACAGACGCAGTTAATGTGAGCGCGAGGCGCCCGTCAGTCGCATTTAATCTGAGCAGAAAAGCTCATTGATTGCGAGCAGGGCCATTTTCGATTGCAAGCCGCTACAGATAGTCACATAGCCACACCAAGTTCACCCCACCGCACACTCAGCGACAGGTAGATCGGCGCAATCGTTGGTTGGCTTGGAAACCAGATAATCGCGTCTTGGTAATCGGGTGGGTGCACCGGATTTACCAGGATACGATCAGCCTGCTCAGTCGGTGGATATACCCACGCCGCAGGCTGCAACGAGGCTTCCTCCAGCGGCGGAATCCGTAATACGACACTAGGATCGACGGAGGGGGTCCAGATGACCTCGATGCCATCCCCCATGGCCGCAACCAGTTGCTCGCCACGTATCTGCGCCGGGATTACGGGTACACGCTGCCACTCTCGTTTTGTCCCAGTATAAAACCCGTACAGACTCAGGGTGCCATCAGGCTGGTGTTTAACGCTCACTCGCACCCGTGTAACGCCTTCGGTCAGCTGTGCGTATTGTTCCGATCGGTAAAGCGCGCTGTCGGGTGAAGTCGTGTCCGGCAGCACAAGGCCAACGATGATCTTCACATTGGGCGGGGCCAGCGTCGACAAGGTGCCCCCTAAGCGCTTAGTTAATTCCATGACGCTACCTGAACCGCCGATCCACTTCAGCGCGGTCCCTGCCGCAGTGACTGCCTTCCCCGTGCCCAAAACAGCATACGCGCCGTACTGACTGAGCAACTCAGTTGGAACAAACCCATTCGGGTTGCTGAAGTTCATAATCCCGTCTGGTAACGCACACGACTTAGCGAAGACGCAGCCTCTGAGTAACGTTGAGGGCGTCTTTTTCGTTGGAGGTGGAGGCTCTGGTCGTGGTGGTGGCTCGACCAATTGCCGATCACGCTTTTCTCTCAATAACGCATCTAGCCGCGTCTTTTCATTCAACGCCCGCTCATAACTCACCTTGCGGTGGTGGCCTGTCCAGTTCCCTTCAGTCATACCGTGCTCTTCCTGACTATTCAGTCAACGAGTGTGACGGCATAAATCTAAAATAATCTGGACCGTTTGCGCCAAATGCTCTGCTGGATGCGTCACCCAACCCCGTGCCTTGTATTTCTAGGGCTACTCAAAACCGTACTGGAATAGTTGCGACTGCGACTGCGCTTGCTAGTGCCGTGGATGGTGTGTGAATGGCGCATCCCTCAGATACCTGGCCGTATCTGACTCAATACGTGCGTCCACCACCTGCTTGGCTGCGCCTTTGTATAGGGTGTGACTGCCATCCCCAAGCTTGTCGTAGGAGGGGGACGCAAACGCGCGGTGTCCTCTAGGGCAGCACCCACCCTGCGACTGCTGGATGATTTCAACCGTGTCGGAACTGAAGGTCATAGCAATCTCCCCAAATTTATCGGTGCGACGCTTGCATTCTTATCTCATTTCGGGACGTGCAGTTGACCTATTCGGTCAAACGATTGGCACAAACGGGCGATCCTCTCAGCGTCGCAACCTTTACCCTGATCAGAAGTAATCAAATCAAGGGCAATCGAGAGAGGCCGCTTTTGGGTGCTTCGGCTCGGTCAACACTCATCGGTCCAGCAAGGTAACCTGATCACCGATTCCTTATTGCGCCAATTTGCAAGCTAGAACTTCAGGGGTGAACCAGTATGCGAACGGTTCACTTCGGGAGTAGGGCGAGTGGAGAGTAGGGCGAGGGTGTCGAGTAATTTTTCTGAACGGTTTTTTTTTGGGGGGGGGCGCGTCAGGCCACTACCTAGGAAACCCCAAGGCGGTGAACGAACTTGAAATGCCGATCTATTTCAGCCTGGGCGTTTTGCTTTATTCCCAATAGACGCTGCCGAACGTGTTTTAGGGGGAGCAGAAGAACTAAAAGCTATTTATAAAGGGTTGTACGTGTGACTAGGCAAACTTCAAGAATCTGGTGTCTCGCTTGGGTTTTGCTGCTGATCGTTTTGACGATGACAGGATGTAAACAACAAGTGAAGTTACCCCAATGGGACGGCTACACCCCGCCGGTTTTTCCTGATTACCGGGGAGACGTCGTACAAGCGCAGATTGCTACTTTGGAAGCGGACATCGAGGATTATGAGGCGCATGATCTTGACGTTCCTCCGGGTTATTACGCCCAGTTGGGCCTGCTGTATTTTAGTTTGGGCAGAACTGAGCAACTGCGTCAGCGGATCAAGGCCGAAGACGATCTTTTTTCCGCGTCGATCGACTACTACATGGATGCCTTGATGAAGAACGCCCCGACAGTCGAGTTACTCGCAGACACCGCCCGATAGATTGGTCGGAAGCGTGTACGGGCTTGGTTTTCTTTTGTTCGTGGCGATTTGCCGCGCCATCATTTTTGAGAGTTGTCAAATGGATGTTCGTCCGTTGGTCTTGCCGGTCTCCCCGTCATCTGGCGTCGTGCTGTCGGGTGAGCGCCTTTGCCGCCAGCCCCAGCGCGGAATGGGAAGGCTGTTGACCAGCGTCATGTGCCGGCAACCTCAGTGGGGTCAGGTCGACTACGACGGGGTCAGTGCGTTGGATGCCAGCCTAAACCACTTGGGAAATGGCGTATTGATCGTTATCGCTTCGTCCTATACCAGCGGCCTGCAACTGGACAGCAGTGACGGTTGCAAGTTGTTGGCTGAAACCGATTTTGGCCTGGCAGTCGCACAGTTTATCAATCATGGGCGCGGGTTGCTCAACGCCAAAGTGCAGGTCCACGACAGTGAGCACGGCCAGAACAACCGTAGCGGTACTTTTTCAACGGAAGGAGAGCAAATGAGCGCAGTCGTTTGGTGTGTGCACCTTTCGGCGCGTCGTGGCGCGGCATCGATTGGATCGCCATACAACGTCGTGTCAAACGGCGAGGCTGCTCGCCGCTAACGTTTCGAAGAGTTCTGATTCCGAAGAAAAACCGCAAGACTAGACGTCTCGGAATTCCCGCGATGAAATACCGAGCCATGCAGGCGCTCCATTTGCGGGCTCTGGAGCCCATAGCGGAAACCACCGTCGACTCGAACTCTTATGGATTCAGGCCGGAACTCTCAACTGCGGATGCCGCCGCGCAGCGCTTTGGTGTGCTGTAACGAAAAGCATTACGCCGGCCCTAGTAGTTATTTTATGGTTTAAGGAATACGATGAAAAATTTTCGCCCAATTATTATGCTGGCACTACTTTGTGCGTTTGACACTGCTGTACAAGCAGCCAGCAATCCAGCGCCGATATCCACTGAAGATGCTCAGGTGCAACAATCTGCCGAGCAGTTTCTCACCACGCTGAGGCAGCAGCACGGCACTATCATACTGCCCGCCGGCATCGCGACACTAAAGCTTAATGAAGAGTTTTACTATCTGGACCCGAAAGACACTGAGCGTTTGTTGACCGATGGTTGGGGCAATCCGCCAGGCCACAAGACCCTGGGTATGATTGTGCCTAAAGCTGTTAACCCACTGACTGCCAACGGTTGGGGTGTGATCGTCACCTACAAGGACGACGGGCACATTTCTGACGAGGACGCAGCAAAAATCGACTATACCGACCTGCTCAAACAAATGCAGGACGCAGATGAGGAAGACAACAAAGCACGCGAGAAACAAGGTTATGCCGGCTTACACTTACTGGGTTGGGCTGAGCAGCCACATTACGACGAATCCACCCACAAAATGTACTGGGCTCGGGAGTTAAAAGCCGATGATGCAGAAAACAACACGTTGAACTACAGCATTCGGGTGCTGGGGCGCAAAGGGGTGCTGGAATTGAACGCCGTCGCCGCCATGACAGACCTCCCGCTCATCAAGCAAGAGTTGCCTAAAGTCATCGCCTTCACCAATTTCACCGACGGCAATCTTTATACGGATTACAGTCCTGGTACCGACAAACTTGCGTCTTATGGTTTGGCAGCATTGGTAGGCGGTGGCTTAGCGGCCAAGGCTGGCCTGTTTGCGAAGATTGGGGTTTTCCTGTTGGCAGCGAAGAAGTTTCTGGTCATAGGGCTGCTGGCATTCGCAGGCTTTATTCGCCGACTGTTCAGCCGCAAGTCCCCTTAATTAATTCGAGCGGGGTGGTTCCGCTACGTTGACGATGTCGGGCGTATAGTTTCTGATGGTATGAAAAAAACTGGTTCAACAAATAGCACATATGCGCTGATCCGATCTGCAGCCGAAGTTGCACCTCTGTGATCCATTTCTCCCAACGTTATTCTTTGTGAAATTCATGGCTAGAAAGACACCTGAACAAAAAAATGAAGAGGCGCGCCGCTACATTGCTGCTATGGGGGCAGCCAATGCAGCAGAACTGGCACCCTTTCTGACGGACCCCAATCAAGGCATCCGCGCGGCGGCTGCCATGAATCCGGATGCAGATGCAGAAATATTGGATCGCTTTGCGAGTGACAAATTTTGGGGCACACGTATGGAGGTGGTGCATAACGCCAATGTCAGCCATTCAACTCTGCTTAGACTGTTAGAGTCTGATGTTCGAAAACGAGGGGTAGTCCATCACGCCGCGCGCGCGAAGCTGGAAGAGCTCGGTTTTATGTTTGGTGCAGATGGCATGCCGGAAGATGTGGCGTAATTCAGAAAGCAGCAGGCACCCCCAATCCATTTTTCGGCGCTAAAAGCATTTTGGTCTCGACTAGCAGCTTACATACCGTTGTCTCTCTGGTGTTTCGCCCTAGTCGGTACCAAGACCGGGACTCGATCGCCCTAGGCTACAGGCTCGGCTGTCACCTGATAGTCGCTCAGCAATCCCGTCTTAGTGAGCTCACTTCCTAAATAATCGTTTTCCTGGGCTAGTTCGCCGATTTTGACGTGCAGGACCTCCAGTTCGACGGGTGGAACGTTAGGGCCGCTGTACTCGCTAAACGCGGCTGTGCGTTGACCACCAATCGGCCTTTCCACTCGGAGACCTGATTGGAGATCATAGTGCTGGGCCAGTTCGGCCATCGTCTTATCGCTATGAGTTGCGGCCAAGCCACCATTCGCCCTGCGGGTCGGTGAGTGGCTGTGGCGGGGTCGATGGGTGACGCGCTGCTCCTTGTGCGGCGATTATCATCGCCTCAATGAGCAGGAAATACATTTATAGGACTGCTCAATTTCCGGCGCCACTTCTGACACCCGATACGCCCCCGTTGGAAGGCTCCCACTTTGCCTCTGGCGTAAAAAGCCGAATTAATGGCGTATTGTGTCCAGCTTTTCTAGGGTCACCTCATTAAATTCTAAAGCCTTTAGGCAGTCACTAACAGGCTCATGACTTACAGTAGGCATAAGCTTGCTGAAGCCTTCTTAAAATTACGTTCTGCGAGACAGAGATGAAAGTCAAAGCCACAGTTATTTGCGAGAGAGATAAGCATATTTTGCTTGTTCGTAAATCGAAGTCAAAATGGGCATTGCCCGGTGGCAAGGTGGAGGCTGGCGAAGCTATTGTTGGTGCTGCCGCTCGAGAACTTCAAGAGGAAACAGGGTTAAGCAGTGAACAACTTCTATACATTTTTGAGTTCGATGCGGGCAAAACGCATCACCATGTTTTTGAGGCCTCGGTACTAGACAATACAACCGCCACCCCTAAAAACGAAATTACCGAATGTATTTGGCATCCCCTCAGCGGACTACATGATCTAGATGCAAGCGACTCTACAAAATCGATTGCCAGGTTTTTCAATCGTCGTCTTTAACTACGTGCCAGCGTCGGGGCTAAGCAGGAAACTGACCTTTAAGCTCAATGGGCAGCCCCCAAAGATTCGCCGATCAGCGCCGTCTTTCTTCAAATAATAGGCCTCTAAGTTTGATTTTTTTACGCTTAAAAACATTTAGGAGGCAGCACGTTGTTCGATGAGCCAATTCCCCATCCACGAGAACTCATTATTTCTGAGTTGGAGAAATGCAAAGCTCAATTCTTCGCGGATGGTCGGACGATCCAACAAATCCCTACCGGTAAAAGTGGCTTGGCCCCCAAGCCTGTATTATTAAATACGCATCAAAAGCACCAACAAATTAAGCGAGCAGAGTTTGCGCCAGCGTTACGTAAGCTTGTCACAGCCGGCGGTACTCTCAAAGACGCCGTTAAGGCTCTGAAATTGAAAGAATCTCGTGTGCGAATGATTGCGGCGGAAAATGGCATCGTGTTAAGTATTGACTTGCATTGAGCGTTGGCGTTCCCTGGCCGCGGGGGCAAATGATAGGGCTCAGTAGTGCGCTCTACCATTGGCCGTGTTACTGAGAGGCTAGATAAAGTGAGTCGGATTTTAGTTTGAGTTTGATGCGAATGAGGTGATACGCAACATGTAATCAGCAATATCTCCAGTTTCTAACTCCGCCATCTCCAGAGATTACCAAGGGTGGGGCAATATGGTTATCTGTCAAAAAAATGAGGATCGCTTGAGCTTTGTATCAAAGTTAGCAACGTAGCTACTTACTTTTGCTTGATTGGTTGTGCTAGCGTGTCCTGCGGCAAGTTGCCGCTTAGGCTATTAGAATGGAATGCAATATGAAAAATGCTTATGTAGAATACCGACCAAAATCAGTGCTACAAACTCATGGCGTTACTCACCATGTGGTTATTGTTGATGGCGTTGAGGTCGGGGAGCAGCACACAACACAGCTTTCCGCTGAGAAGTGGGCTTGTGCGAAAGGTTACACCGTTCATGTTGCAAGAGAGCGGCATCGTCAAGATCAACCGACTCCTGCGCACTGGCGGAAGTCAGACTGCAAGCCCTAAATTAATACAGTAATTTAGGGGGGGCTTGTCGATGGGCTTAATCTTTAAGGCTATCGGCAAGACCGAAGAATATTTTACTATTTACTCTTACCTCATCACTTCTTGATGATTTGCACAGCGCGACTCCCGCCTTTGTACCAGCCTCAAAACAAACTGGTGAGCGACCCCGCACCAAAGGACTGCAATCGTGCACTGCGGTTAAACTGAGTGTGTGAACGAGCGAGGGGTTTTGTATGCAAATAGGGAATAGAATTTTTTTACAATACTAGCGACTGCATTACTCGTGCCGCTAAACGCCATTGCGAACTGGGGCGACCTGACACTCGGCGAACTGAAAGGACGGGTAGCCAGTTTCGCTCAGACAGAAAGGCTTGCGGGAAGCAATATTGAAGACGCTTTAAAGATATCCGCTAGTGAAAGTTGAGCGATGCTTTAAAACAAACTATGGGGGGGATTTCCTACCAGACCACCTGATGTTATTTATGCAGGCGTTATACAAGAAGTATGCCAGCGCAGCGAGCCTGACCCCGGGGATATAATCGGTGCTGCCTACTATGACGATGTATTGCAAGTTATTTGAAAAAGCGATAGTTCGAGGCGGTTCGTAATAAAATGCTGCTTGCCCCAGCGAGCCAAAAATCCTGCCTTAAAAAAACGGGCTCATGTTTTATGAGTATGAATATTCGTCCTGAAATATAAGCTGGGCGATTTCCCTGAAATTTTGGTGTGAAAGCCAGTGCTATCAAGCAACGAAATCCGGCCTCAGCCCGAAAGGTCCAAGCGAAACCATAAATAAGTTGGGGGCACGTACCCCCCCCCACAAACCTAGATCATAATCGACATCAGGCGGCCGCTGTTTCTCGCTTGAACCTGTACACCGTGGCAACGCCACAGTCAGTCAGCTTGGGAAGCTGAATAGCATGGAATATCAGTAAATTTTTATCCGTCTCTGATGATGCTAAAAATCGTTATAAATCAATGCCTTAAAACCACATCTCTAGTGTCAATGCGTATCAGGTAATCTGCTGTTAATTCCGGCTAACAGACACCTCTAACAGACACCTTGCCTGATGCTAACAGACAAAAAAATACGATCAATGAAACCCGGCGAGACCGACTGCACGCGATCCGATCAGCGAGGTTGTAGCGGCAGCGGTGTACTGGTAGTCAAAGTTAAAACCACCGGCGTCAAAGAGCTTTATTACGTTCGCTATATCCAGCAGATGATCCGCCGCAAAAAGCTGGGTAATTGGCCGGACATGACATTGTCCGATGCGCGGCTCCTTTGAAGTGAGACCGGCGAAACCGATGCGTCTGGTGGTTCGCTCTCGCTGCTCCTCGATTCCTATGTTTCAAAGCTCAAGGCCGAAGGCGCGGCATCGCACGATGATGTGAAGTGGTCATTCAAGAAATACGTCACCGAGCCGCATCCAGAGATTGCGAAGCCGCCGGCCACCCTGGTTGAGCCTGGCCACATCAAGGACATTCTGTCGAAGATGATCCCAGCCGGTGTGACCACTTTTACGAACCGAGTCAGAGCCCGGCTGCATGCGGCTTTTCAACACGGCCTCAACCAAGAAAATAATCCTCGGGAGTATCTGAAAGACGGGATTCAGTTCGGGCTGAAGCACAACCCTGTGGCGGGCGTCCCTGTGCAGAAGGACTGGGAGAAGCCTGGCGAGCGCGCGCTTTAGGCAAAAGATCTGGGCACGCTGTGGAACCTACTGCCGGAGGAACTCAGTATCGTGACGTCTGAACTGATCAAGTTCTCTATCGCCCCGGGTGGCCAACGGCCTACTCAGTTGCTGACCTCGGACCGGAGCATGTATCACAAGGATCACGTCTTGATCCGGGATGCGAAAGGTAAGGCGGGGGAGCGCGCTGCGCACGCTGTGCCGCTCAATGAGCTGGCGTTGGGTTGCCTGGAGCGATTGTCGATGATCACTGCCAAAGATGCATACCCGTTCTCAGGCAAAGATCTGACGGAATCAATTCACACCAACTCGTTATCTAGGGCCGTCAGCAAGCTTTACTCAAGGCATAAGAACGACTTTGCCGGACCATTCACGCTGAGGGATATTCGGAGGACGTGTAAAACCCTGATGGGTGTGGCTGGTATCAGCAAGGAAATCCGAGACCGGATTCAGGGGCATGCGTTTTCTGATGTGTCGTCCAAGCACTATGACCGCTATGACTACTTAAAAGAAAAACAGGCAGCCCTTGAAGTATGGGCTGCTTGGTTAGTGAATGAAGCGAAAGTGGTAGCCTAGATCATGCAGCTTCACGCTGACCCCACTCGGCGGGTGCGCGGTGCCAGATGGCGATCTCGGATGCTCGCCATCCAACTCTTCCGGGGGATATTCGCACCTGAGATGGGAGCCGTTTAGCTTTGACTTCGCGCCGCAGCGTTGAATGGGAAAGGGAAGTGACTCGTAGCACCTCTGCTTCTCGAAGATATCTGTCCAGTCCTTCCATCACTAGCTCTCCTGGGCGCGATGCGCGATGCCTTCGGTCCGGCGTTGCTTGCTGCATTTGTCGCAGATGGTGACCAGATAGGTGGAAGCCATTTGCCCTTGGCGGATTTGGGCGGTTCGACGAAGGGCACTCATGGCGTCACTCGTTTGAACTCGACGACCCAGAGCCGGCTGGTCGACCACCGTCGAGTGCAACGGCGGCAAGCATGGCAAGGCGAAAGCCAAGGGCAAGAAACCGAAGAAAGTCGCGACGCCGCTCAAGGTCGTGACCCTGTAACCGCGCAACTGCGCATCCCGGCCGCCACGTGCGGTTTTTTTATGCCTGGAGTTTGTATGCCCATCACGACGAAGCAGTTGCTGCAAATCCTTCCGAACGCCGGCATTAAAGCCGGCGTTTTTGTTCCAGCTCTCAACACCGCGATGCAACGATTCCAGATTGTTGGCAGTAAACGGGTTGCTGCCTTCATTGCCCAGATCGGCCATGAACCCGGCCAGTTGGTCTACGTGCGTGAGATTTTGGGACCGACACCGGCCCAGGCGCGATACGAGGGCAGGGCAGACCTGGGCAACACCGTGGCCGGTGACGGCTTCAAGTATCGCGGCCGGGGGCTGATCCAGATCACCGGGCGTGCTAACTACGCTGCGTGCGGTGAAGCATTGGGCGTCGATCTGATTGCGCACCCCGAGCTGCTGGAGCAGCCGCAGTATGCTTGCCTGTCGGCGGCTTGGTTTTGGGCAATGAACGGACTGAACACCTTGGCCGACAAGGGCGACTTCGAGAAGATCACCCGCCGCATCAATGGAGGGCTCAATGGTCAGGAGGATCGGTTGAAGCTTTGGGGCAGTGCGGTGGCGGTGCTGGTTTGAGAAAAAGCAAAGCCCCGAAAATTCGCGGCCTCGGGGCTTCTATTTTCGTCGGCATCCCTCAATGCCTGGCGAACGTGGCGACGAGGCTACCAGTGATGGGTTGGTAATTCACTACTGAAATTGTGGGATTGTGTTCGTTCGGCAGGACGCCGAGGAGGCCCCCCTCCATTATTATCCAGTTAGATTTACTAACTCCGTATGAATGAGGCTGGAAATTTTGGCGGCGGTAGGGAAGTTGACGGGAACGAGTATTGTAGAATTCTCTCGCTCGCTCACATCTACAGTTTAACCGCAGTGCAGGATGACAGTCCTTTGGTGTGAGCGGGCTACCTACTTATTTTCCCTACTTGGTATAAAGACCGCCCTCATCCTGCGCAGGACTCGCATTACAGGGGCAAGGGAGCTCTCTAGGGGACGTGATACCAGTACACAACCGCTGCCATCAGCCACACGACAATCCACCGTCTTATGTGTAACGGTCTTTCTTCACTTGTAGTCATGCTTTTGGTCTTCTCCCATCCGCTCAGCACAGCCAATCCGGCCAGCCAAACGAAGGAAAGCAACCAGACGTAGTAGCCGTAGGAATACCCAATAACGGTGAACCTCCCGTCTTCGTCATACCAAGTAACCAGCTGTAATTGAACCGACAGCCCTGCCATTAACGCGAGTACCGCGTAGATGAATCTGTTGTCGGCGATCCGCGTCCTATAGGCCGCGATGAATAAGGGGTTTGCTAACCAAGCGATGTACCCGTAAACGAGTGAAAGCAACCCCGCGATGAATGCGCCCCAGCCCGGGAGGGTGGATTGGGTGAGCGTACCATGTAGCCAGTTGTCGTCTTCTTTCCACACCGCTGGCAACATCAGGCTCAACAAGTACAGGGCCATACCGAAATCACGCAGTTCGAGTCGTCGCTTATGCCTCTTCAAAGTTGTGATGCTCCGTCGCCGCGTGAAATCCTGTGCGTACTGGCCATTATTTCTCAACGCCGGAAAGGGTCACGTTCGCCCGCACATTGTTTCAAACGAATGACAACGTCTGGGGCCGTTTTCGCAGTGTCGATTCGACCTGTAGCGTCAAGGTAAATGTCTATCATCCTCCCCCATTTCGGCGTCACATAGAAACACCTTTGCGCTCCTTTGTCGGTCCACCAATCGAACCTCATGAAGAAATCCTTATCAGGAAAGATATGGCCCCATTCAACGGATGCACCGCCACCTATGGGCATTTCGCCCTTATAGATTCGATGCTTAGTGTTCCAGATGTATCGAAACTCTTCCTTTCCTTCATGTGAAAAATTGACTGCTACGACTGGAGAAGCCAAGTACCAAAATGCAACGGGGAGGACTAATAGGGCGACAAGCGCCCAACGGCCATACCTGATTTTAGTTTTGCTTGCATTTGTGTTCACGGATGCCTGCCCCCCATGCTTCTGCTGGTACTGCTAGAACTTCGTCCATCACCATTTTTGCCGTAACTTCCCCATTCGGATGTTGACTGAATAGTTTTATCCCAATGCTGATCGAAGTCCGGTCGGGGGCGTCGTCCCATGCACGGAGCCCGTCGATGTCGCTCGAGCGATGGGGCCCAAGGAGTTTCTTTCCTCTTTAGGTTTTTTTAGGACCTCAGCCACTTTCCTGAGTGTGTCTGAAACGATTTGCTCGGCACCTGCGCCATCCAAAAGGATGCTTTCGGAAAGCCCACCAGTTCGTCCGACGTATCCATAATGAATGTTCGACCAAATATCATAGTAGTAATCGTAATCCCCCTGTTTGTGGTAGACGACTCCATTGTATTTCTCGGCGAGTATCGGTTTGTGGTCCCACGGACGATCTTCCCCCACACGCTCAGTAAAAAGGGCCATAGCCGCTGCGCCTTTGGAAGCAGCAATTGCTTGAGGGCTGGTGGCGCCAATCTGGGCATACCAAGGCAGGGCCATCTGCTTGCGGGTCTCTCCAGCAATGTCGTAGCTCAATAGTTCCTTCATCTTCAAGACTGATGGGTGGTGGATGTTGGTATTCATTTCGCTGGCAATATATGCAGCCAGTTCTTCCATCA